>JBDTBU010000096.1:0-9863 GCA_039923935.1 Ktedonobacteraceae bacterium
GCGGTGATAGTGCTGGACGATGGCGACCTCGATTTGGCAGCAGAAAGCGTTACTTGGGCTGCCTTCGGTACTACCGGTCAGCGTTGTACCGCGACCAGTCGCGTGATTGTCCAGCGGGGCGCACTCAAAGGTTTCACTGATCGTCTGGTTGCTCACGCGGAGAAGCTGCGTATTGGCGATGGACTGAAGCCTGAGACGGAGATGGGGCCACTGGTCAACATGGGCCGCGTCAAAGCTGTGCACGCCTATACTGAGATTGGTCAGCGTGAGGGCGCGAAGCTGGTCTTGGGCGGCACGGCACTGACCCAAGGCGAATATAGCGAGGGAGCGTTCTACAAACCGACCATCTTCACTGAGGTCAGATCCGACATGCGAATTGCCAGAGAAGAGGTCTTTGGTCCTTTCGTCTCAATCATTCCGGTAGACTCCTATGAAGCAGCAATAGAAGCGGCAAATTCATCTGAATATGGTCTTTCTACTGCCGTCTTTACTGAGGATATGCGGCTAACCTTCCGGGCCATGCGTGATATCCAGTCCGGGCTAGTCTACTTCAATTCTGGCACGACTGGTTCTGAAATTCACCTACCCTTCGGTGGCATGAAGGCCAGTGGCAACGGCCACCGCGAACTGGGCAGCGCCGCCGTCGCCGAGTTCAGCGAAACCAAAAGCGTCTTCATCTGCTACCCAGAGAAGAAATAACATTGTCTGTATAAAAACGGGCTGAGCGTGCTTGAAAAGCATGCTCAGCCCGTTTTTATACAGACAATGAGAAAAATCAAACGTGGGGAAGGCCGAACTGGGTGAACATAGCTTCCCAGACCTCTTGATTTTCCAGGCGTTCGGCGAGCGAGACCACGCGGGAGTTGATCGAATCGAAGATACAGGCAAGGATACGTTGCAGCACAATCGCCGCTTCTTCATAGAAATCGTTGGCCTTCTGCATCTCGCCGCGCATAACCTCATGGCAGAGCGAGGTGAAATTGTTCACGTTAATGATGTTGCGCTCGATGAGAAAACGGTAATTGCCCATATAACTGAGATTGCTGCGGATGAGCAACGATTCCAGCGTATTGGGGTCTAGTTCGGTGCCATTGGTTTTGCAAGCTTCGGCGAGAGCTTCCATCGTCCAGTTCACAAACTCGGTGAGAGCGGATAGCTGGTTCATTGGTGTGTTTTTGCGGTTCCAGTACTGCTCCATGCGGCTAATCAGGTTCAGCAGTTCAAAGTGTTCCATGCGCAACATCTCGGCTGGCCTAGACAGTCGCACACCACCACCTTCGTTCACGGGCGTATTGGGTGGTGCAATATAGACTAGGCGCATCTGGTTCAGTTGGGCTAGATCGCGTGCGACCTCCATTTCAGGACGGCGAATCCCGCTGGCGATCTTGCGCACTGTATGATAGCGATTGATCGCGCCCAGGAGTTCAAGTGTGCGGGCATCGAAGCTCATGGCGTAAGGAATAGTGGTGGCCATCTGCAAACAGGTCTGCATACCCATGGGCAGAGAAGCCTGGAGTTGCTGCTCCCACTCGTCGGAGTAGCGCACCATCTCCATCGTTACGCGCATGACCTCTAGTCCCAGCGACTCCTCGCCGTAGGGCAGAATTTTCTGGCTATCGGGGATGGCTGCGAACTCGTAGTTTCCCTCTTTCCAGAGGCCAATATCGCGAATTGTCCACAGGGTCTTGGTGCGCAGAGCCTCGCGCAACTGGGCCTCGTTAATTACGTGCATCTCTATCAGGCGTTCGCCGATGCGTTTGCCAAAGGCGTCCTGTACCTGGCGCTGAAAAGCCTCTTCAATATAGGGAGCCGTTGCCATACCCAGTTGTTGCAGAACGTCACCCAGTGTCAACGCGCCTGCATCCAGTTCCGAGCAGCCAGCTAGCTTGCCTTCTTTGAAATAGACAATGCCGATGCGATCACTGGCCTGTTTTAGATGGATGGCCCCGCTCATGCTCTCCATCTCCATCATTTGCAGGATCTCAACCAGGCCAAATTCCCGCAGCGACCCCTGCAATCTCGTACTGATCATCCCCATATAACTAACCAATCAATCTATTCTCAACATGAAAAAATGCTAAAATGGTGCTCTTCTGTCCTTCATTATAGCAGATACTCTGTTGTTTCAACAAATATCGTAAGCAGGGAAGCGGCTTTACAGGGGGATTCTCTGCTTGTTCTCACCGCTTGCGATTGGTATATAATATAGATTATGAGTATCCAAAATAAAGTCACGATCATAACTGGTGCTGGGCGGGGTGTTGGGCGAGCTACGGCTCTGCGTTTCGCTCATGCTGGAGCACATATGGCGCTGTTTAGCCGCACGCGGGAGACGCTGGAAGAAACTGCGGAGCTTGTACGCGCAGCAGGCGGTACTGTGCTGGCGGTGCAGGGCGATGTCGCGCACGAAGAGGATGTGCACGCGCTCTTCCAGTGCGTGCTCGACACCTATGGACGCGTCGATATCCTGGTCAACTGCGCGGGCGTGGTTGCGGTCAAGCCGTTCACAGAGATGGATGTGGCAACCTGGGATCATGTGCTGAACGTGAATCTGCGCGGCACTTTTCTTTGCTGCCAACAGGCGTTTGCGGTAATGGCACGACAGGGAGGCGGCGTTATTCTGAATATTTCCTCGCTCTCCGGCGTGAAGGGTGTGGAGAAGTTTCCAGGACTGAGCGCGTACAATGTCTCTAAAGCGGGCGTGGCGAGTTTAACAGAAATTCTGGCTGTCGAAGGCAAACCTCTGCATATTCGTGTCGCTGCGGTGAGTCCTGGCGCGGTAGACACCGAGATGTTACGCCAGGCCGCGCCACACCTCAAAGCCGGCATGACTCCCGACGAGCTAGCTGAGATCTTGCTCTTCATGGCCGACGAAACCGGACGTGTGCTCAACGGTACAAATCTGGAAATATTCAGCAACGTGTAAATGTTGTACGGGGTAACAGTATGTTTGCTGACGGTTGTATGACATCGGTTTCAGATAATAATGGAGTGCAATATGGTCTACCTGATGAGGCGGACGACATTTAGCGCCTCGCACCGCTTGTGGAGCGTGCATTTAACGGATGCTGAGAATTATGCCGTCTATGAGAAGTGCGCCAACCCCAACGGACACGGGCATAACTACACGTTGGATGTGACTGTACGCGGCTGGCCGGACGCGCAGACCGGTATGGTTATCAATCTGACGGACCTCAAGAGTGCAGTCAATGAGGCGGTTATCAATTGGGTGGACCATAAACACCTGAACCATGACGTGCCCTGGTTAGAGGGCATCATTCCCACCACTGAAATGCTGGTCATCACATTTTGGGATCGGTTAGCAGCAGTTCTGCCAGCGGGCCTGCTCTACGAGGTTAAACTGTACGAGACCGAGAACAACAGCGCCTTCTATCGAGGAGAAGCACAGAACAAAGCTGAGTAACCTATACCAAATAGTCCAACACTGCAACACAGAGAGTAGAGCTTCGTTTCATTACATAGAAGACATTTCGATCACTCCTTTTTTGCCGCTGTAGGCGAATATTACTTGTAGGTGATGATGGGGCTGTGCGAGCGTAGTCCGCAACGCCCTGATCTTCCGCCTCTGGGCCAGGATCAAAGGTTTGGATAATAGTCTCCAGGCGGGTGTCTATAACCTGACCCCAGGCCAGAGCGTTGACGGGATCATTGGCAAACTGCAAGATGGGCAGCCCGATGCTCAGAATTTACTGGTCATTGATGGGTGGCGTTTAGAGCAAATCGCCAATCAAGTTGACTCGCTTGGCTTGTCCAACTTTAGCAAGCAGGACTTTCTGAACTATACCCACCATCCAGATCAATTCCCTGACAAGGCGAAATATCCGCTCCTCAAAAACCTTGCCAGTATGGAAGAATTGATGTATCCAGATACGTATTCTGTACCAACTGGTGCTACAACTGTCCAGGTCATCGATATGATGTTGGACGATCTCAATCAGGTTATACAGACCAACAACCTGGTCGCGCTGGCTCAAAAGAATAATTTGACCGAGTACCAGATGATTACGCTCGCCTCGATTGTGCAGCGTGAGGCCAGTAACGCTCAGCAGATGCCCTTGATCGCTGGCATTTATTGGAAACGCATTAACCAGCCCAGTTCCGATGTTGGGGGACCGGTTCTCCAATCAGACCCAACAGTGGAGTACGCGTACGATACCGATAATCCGCCTGCTTCAGGCGAGCACTATTGGAAAGATCTCAATGACCGTGGAACGGGTAGCACTGTGGATGCTGGCAATCTCTGGAACACCTACACGCATCCAGGTTGGACGCCAACGCCCATCAGTAGTCCAAACTTGGCTGCTCTGAAGGCCGCAGCTTCGCCAGTGCCAACAAACTGCTACTACTTTTTCACTAAGTCATCAGACGGCTCTCTAGTGTGTGAGCCGACGTTCAAACTTATTCAGATAGACGAGGCCAAGTACTTAACGCATTAAAACCATTTTTATACAACATAGGCGGTGTATTTTCACGTTTTTAGCGGAAAACACCGCCTATAGTACCTTTGAGATTAAGAGATAGGGGCCGTGTTTGGAGTCTCTTCTGGCGCGTCCATAATAGCTGGAACATCGATGAAGAGCAGGCGCAGATCGAAGAGCGCGTGCGCAATCATAGCCAGGAAGAGGCTACCAGTGAAGAAGTAGAGCAGGCCAAAGATCAGGCCCATCAGGCCCGTACCGAGCACGCCGGTGAGCTTCTGGTAGAGATGCCCGATCCCGAAAAGCGCGGCGGCAATCACAATTGCTAACAGCAACGGTATGCCTGGGAAGATATGGTTCAGGTAAGCAGGCATAAAGCCGCGATAGAGCAACTCTTCACAGAAGCCTGCCGTCAGCGAGAGCAACACCCAGAGCGCACGCTCTTTGGGGATGCGCGGCAGCATATGGAGCGGCCCCGACATGCTCTGGCGCAACTGTGCCAGCCCGTCGGGAGTGTGTGAGATGCGGCGGATATAGAAAACCTGAGCATAGAAAGCGAGAATCAGCAACACCACAGCGATCCCGCACAGAGCGGTTGATAGGGTATTGGTTGGAGCTTGCATACCGATTGTTTGCCAAGACCAGCCCAGGCCAGGGACGATGATGAGCAGAGGCAGCAACATCAACCATTGAGCCAGCATCCCTTGCACATAAAAGGTAGCACGCAACTCAGGATGGTGAGCGATGCGCCTCATTAGCACACGATAGCGCCTGGCACCGCGAATGGGCACCACGATAACCAGGAAAAGGATCAGTAAATGGGCGAGCAGTAGTGCAAACCATGCCATGAGTGGCCTCCTGCAAGAGCTATTCTCTCGATACTATTTTTTCATGAGCAAAATTTTGTTGAGTTCTTAACAGCTATTATACTGCATGCGTCTCACTATTTGTAAATGGAAATACGTCTAATCTATAAGCGGCACGCGGTTTCCAAGCGCCTCTGTGCCAAGGAAAGGTTCAAGCATGAGAATCGCTCTTGTTGCACCGTTGGTTTCGACGATTGCTCAGCCCTATATAGGGGGCGCTCAAGCCATGTTGGCCGATCTAGCACGTGGTTTGCAGCAACGGGGACACAGGGTCACGCTTTTTGCCCGCGCAGGTTCGCAGGTGGAGGGCGTTGAGATCGAGAGCATTGCTGTGCCAGAGAGCGTACGCCCAGCTCGTTTCTCTGCTTCGGCCAGCGAGGGGAGCGCCGATGTCGGTTTCTTTGCACAAGCCAACCTCTTCCTGGAAATCTTTTTGCGGCTCCGGCAGCGTAGCAGCGAATTTGACCTTGTACACACGCACGCCTTTGACTGGCCTGCTTACGCGTGTAGCGCTCTGGTCAGCGAGATCCCCATGTTGCACACGCTGCACCTACCAGCCATTGCTAGCGAGATTAACGCGGCCCTGCGTGGGCTGGATCAGCAGGGGCATCCTCTGACGCTGCTCACCGTTTCGCAGAGTTGCGCACGCACCTATGCGCCATACACTCCAATTGATTACGTGATCTATAACGGCATTGCTGTGCAGGCAATACCTTTTCAAGCGACTGTGGCACCGGATGCACCATTGCTTTTCGCAGGCAGGATCGCACCCGAAAAAGGCGTCGAGGCCGCGCTTGAGATCGCCGAGCAAGCGGGCTATCCACTGCTCATCGCCGGGGGCGTCTATGATCGGGACTATTACGAGCAACGGATTCTGCCGCGCATAGCACAAGCGGGCCAGCATGTGACGTATATCGGACAAGTGGCCAGAGAAGATCTGTGGAAGCTGATGGGGCAATCTCTTGGCCTGCTCTGTCCCGTTGCCTGGGACGAGCCGTTTGGCCTGACGCCAGTCGAGTCTATGGCCACGGGCACTCCAGTTATCGCTTTTCGTCGAGGAGCGATGACAGAGATCATTCGCCACGGTGAAACCGGTTTTCTGGTCGAGCCAGACGATTGCACACAAGCTGCTGCGCTGGTTAGCGATCTCGCACGTCTCTCACGAGCACGCTGCCGGGCGCATGTGGAAGGGCATTTTACGCTTGAGAAGATGCTTGATGAGCATGAGCGGGTGTATCGGGAGATTTTGAATACATATAAAGAAAGGTAGCTTCTGCAATCTCCCAGCAGGGAATATGCGTGCTTTTTCATTTGCTTTGTACTGTTTTTCAAATGGGAGATATGATACTATCATAAGGTAGCTAAAAGATGAGGACAACACCGAGCAAGGAGCATTATGGAAATGGATCAATCATCACAGCGTGTGCACAATATCCTGGAGCATCTTGAAGAACTGTGGCAGCTTCCACACGAGCCATCTGCTGCTGATCTTAAAAACATAACCGAGTTTGTTATTGGTCTTCAGGAGCCATATAGAACCATTGGATTGCGACAAATTGCTGAGCATACTATGAGCAACATTCATCTCCAAATACTTTCCCTTATGGCTCTGTTTCAACAAAAAGCTGAAGAGGAAGGTATTAGTTTAGCGAGCCAATATAAGACATTTGAGCAAATTAACCCCATAGCTTTTCAAGTGATGGATGATGTCAACAAAAACTGCTCAATTTCTTCGTTCGAGGACTTATCTGCACTTTGTAGTATAGCCGTTGGATTACAAATGCTCAGTCAATCTGATTCTGCCCAAGAAGCTCAAAGTTGGTTGTACGAGCTGCCAACAACGTATTATCAGCAATTAGAGCAAGAAAAATTAATAATCCCTGGCACAAGTGATATCCCTTTTAAAAACTGGACGTCGTATGTATCAGTAACCCCAACACCTACCAGAATAGTTTTGCTGGAACCAGGTCAAAACACTTCTACTTGTGCAGCCTAGAACATGTATTGAGGATGAAAATGCTACTCAATGAACCGGAAAAACATTTAAATGACGTAATTTCAGGCTATAAACAGCAGCCTGATGCATCATTCCAATATACACAACCTCAGTACCTTATGCCCGCCTCGATACAATTAGAGAACATCTTTGTTATAGAGGTCATGGCAAAAAAATATCCTGTAGAAATACCATCAGACACTTTTATTGTAGCATCAAAAATAAGAATAGAAGAGGTACAGCTTGCTCCTGACAATATACATGCCCAAGCAATCCTCAGTGTACAAGTGGAATTTGACAAAGAGCCACGACCATTTGAAATATCTTTCAAGTTAATAGGTCTTTTTGCATACACTCAAAATATGACTACTGATGCAATTGCCCAATTCTTAAGACAGGGAAGCCTCAGTGTCATGCTGCCATTTGCGCGTGAACTACTCATGAATCTTTGTATGCGCTTGCAAGTCCCCCCCATAATGTTGCAAATGATACAGATAGTGGTTCCTTCGTCTTCTGCGGAGAATGGTAAAGAGGACGTTTAAAAAGTAGAGGTTGAGATGGAGCTAATACCAGCTCTGGGTAGTCAGGACATGCAAGATGCACTTACTAGCCCTTATGTTCGCAAAACCGTCGATGGGTTATTGCAAGTAAAAGGTCAAAGCCTCTTTCGACTTGTTGCTCTATTCCTTAAAAACTTTGATTACAGTAAAAGTCTTGCATCGTCTTTCGTTATGAAATTACAAGTGCTAAAGCTCAACCATACAAAGCGCCCGGATGCTGATGGAACATTCTCTTTGCCCTCACATGCTGCTGAGATCCTATCGAATGTAGAAGCTCTTTATAAACAGAGTGAACGACAGGTAAATTTTCAGCGAGGAGCTATCGTTGAGTTGTTAGCAAGCGAACTGGTTGCTACACGTTGCAGCGTCCATGAATGCTATAGTAATTATCGTTTTCTGGATGGCCGCTATTCAAGTGACCAGGTAGATGTAGCAGTTTTTTCCAAATCACGAGAACAGGTCGAAGCTTATACTTGTGAACTCAATTGCATGAATCTAACATCAGCAGATTGTACAAACCTAACAGCTTTAGCTGATAAAGCGCGTGATTTGTATTATAGTATACATATTGGCGCTATCTGTTTCGATCATAGCTCTCTCATTGAGCAAAGGATCAGAGATCGGCTTACTGACACTGGTATTTCTATGCGATTTAAAGCATATGGATTAGACAATTTTCTCGAATTAGAAAGAAGCCCCTTTATATGGAACTAAACGACACCACCGATTATCAAGGTTGCTTTGTGTGCGGCCAGCGTAACCCCTTCGGCTTGCATCTCGTCTTTCGTCAGGAGGAAGGGAGTATCGTCGCCGATTTTCAGCCGCGTGAGGAGCACCAGGGTTTCCCTGGTGTACTACACGGTGGGATTGTGGCTGCGGTCCTCGACGAGACGCTGGGACGCGCCTCACTGCTGGGTACACGCCCTGAATGGACCATGACGGGCAAACTAGAGGTGCGCTACCGCAAATATGTGCCCTTTGGCCCCCTCCTGCGTGTGCGTGCTACGCTAGAAAGTTCGCGTCGGCGGATGCTCCAAGCCAAGGGCGTTTTGACACTGGCAGATGATGAAAGCACGATTCTGGCCGAGGCCACAGGCATCTTCCTACCCTTGCCAGAGAACGTTCTCAACGAAATCTTGCAGGATTTTCCCGGCTTGCGGGGCTTTATGGAACAGGAATAAGTCCAGTGTGTAGCAATAGGTAGAGGCAATCCGCGCGGATTGCCTCTACCTATTGCTACACACTGGACTTTGCTGCGCTAGCAGTGCAAATATTTGTATTTTTCTCCAAAATCGATTATAGTTTAAGCGTGGCATGTGGCCTAGCAAGCTGCACATCAAAGCTAGAAAAGAGCAGGCTCATGAGTGAAGATAAACAAGAAAAGCCAGCTTCCACTGAAGCCAATAGCCCTATCACACCAAGAAATGTCGTGTTAGAACAAGCACTTGCATACGCTTTGGAGGAAAAACTTGCGAAAGAAGCTTGGAAACAGTATAAAGCAATCGAACCTCGCCTGCGTAATGTGCTTCGTATATTGGCTGATAGTTAGTTAGTACGTGTATGATTCGTTTTGTTCCCTTATCTATTGTCATGAAAATTCACGATGATGTGATAGATCAATTTGGTGGAGCATCTGGTTTACGGGATGCTCCGCTACTTGATTCTGCTTTGCATATGCCGTCAACTCAATTCGGCGGCGAATTCTTACACACTACGATATATGAAATGGCGGCAGCCTACGGCTTTCATATTTGCAAGAACCATCCCTTTCTTGATGGCAACAAACGCACTGCTTATGCTGTCATGTTTCTGTTTCTCAGCCTGAATGGTCTCGATTTTGCTGTAAATGATCAGGAGCACTATATTGTGATGATGGCGGTTGCAAACAGCGAAATGACAAAACAACAACTAGCAGCGTGGTTGGAAAAAGTAACTTTTAGGTAGTTAAGATCTCCAGATTTTTGTGTGCAATGGGAAAGTGGTGTGTGCGCAGAAATAATGT
>JBDTBU010000097.1:0-6480 GCA_039923935.1 Ktedonobacteraceae bacterium
GGCGGTTCGTTGCAGACGTGCAGGGCTGTGCGCTTCTCGATCAGTTGGGCTAGCTCTGCACGTTCGATGCGGGTGGCATTCCAGGCCAGGGCTAACGTGCCGCCGGGCAAGAGCAGACGTTCCCAGACTGGTAGGGCTGCGTTCAGCAGTTCAACGACCTCGCTAAAGTGCTGGATACCATAGGGCAGGTCGCCCACGATGGCGTGCATACGCGGGCCGCCCGGCACTTCTTGCAAGTGCTGCACGGCTTGTGCAGTTTCGCCATGCACGAGGACCAGATAACGGGTTGCGCCTTTGCGCCCAACCTCGAACTGATAGCGCCTCCCGGCTTTACGCCCGCGCTCGTCCAGTTCTTTGTTCACGATATGCTCACTGCGAAAATATTGGCGTATAAAAACCTCAGTGGTTGAGACATCCTGTCGATTATGCTCAATCCCAAAAGCATCGTAGCCAGCAGCTAGAGCCTGGAAGAGCGTTGTGCCGCCGCCAGCCAGGGGGTCCAGAATGCGCAGACGCCCGGTGAACTGCTCGCGATATGCTCCGGCAAAGATAGCCATGTTGAGTAGTACCCGCGTAAATATTTCGTTGGTTTTGCCCTTGTAACGACGCACCTCGGCCATTTCCATAGGCACAAAGGGCGTAAATTGCGGCTCGATGGGACGCAGCAACGGACCTTCGATCTCGGCCAAGTTTGTGAAGTATTGATGGCCCTCGCTGATAGTTCCCAGGCGCGGCAGCACCTCGGCCAACTGGGTCAACAGCGTGGCCTCATCCTGCTCCGGGGCCACTTCGGCTAGCAGATAGTCCTGCCCAGCCAGACGTACCGGTTCCAGATGCGAGATGGCCGCGCCAAGCGGACTAGCTAACAGTTCTGGGGTAGCTAGCACCTCGGCCATATTGGCGTACTGTGTGCTACGTTGTGGTGTGATTTTAAGTGCTAGTTTCATGGGTGATAGTATACCATACAACAATGCCCTTCTCACCTATGTACGAACGCCTTACAATAGAGAGAGAAGACTGAGCAAACACAAACCAGCAGCAACACAAGAGAAGGCAGGGCCAGAGATTATGCATAGTGTCACAGTTGAGGAGATGCGCGAGTTGGAGTCCAGAGCCGAACGCGAATACGGCCTGACCTCACCGATCCTGATGGAGAACGCAGGCAAGAGCGCGGCGGAATTGCTGGCGCACCATATCCGCAAACAGCACACGATCAGCGACCAGGAAATGTTGTTGCTGATTGGGCCAGGCAACAATGGCGGAGATGGCTTGGTTATCGCCCGTTACCTGGAACAATGGGGCGGCAAGGTCAGCCTCTATCGCTGGAAAGAGCAGCGTTTAATCATCCACGGCGAAGAGGTGCCAGAGGAGCAAACGGCGGAGCGGCTGGAAGGCATTTTGCAAAGTGCAGACTATGTTCTGGATGCACTGTTGGGTATAGGTATCTCGCGTCCACTGCCCGACACGATGCGCGATCTTTTGCGGCGTGTGCAGGATGAACGGGAAAAGCGTGCTACGCTGTCTATCGTGGCTGTGGATCTACCCACTGGTATGAATGCCGATACTGGCGAGGTTGCTCCTGGCACGATCCCAGCGGACATGACCATTACGCTGGCCTGTCCCAAACAGGGTTTTTTCTTTTTCCCCGCCCGCGCCTATCTGGGCCAACTTTTTATCGGGAGTATTGGCCTGCCACCTGAGTTAGAGAGCGGCCTGAGCACCGAGATGCTCACTGATACGCTGGTGCAGCGACTCCTGCCCAAACGCCCACTGGAGAGCAACAAGGGAACTTTTGGGAAGGTCATGCTGCTGTGTGGCTCGCCTGCCTATCCTGGTTCGGCCTTTCTGGCGGGCAACGCTGCTGCCAGATCGGGTGCGGGTCTGGTCACGCTGGCTGTTACTCAACAGATGCTACCCATGTACGCCAGTAGTTTTCACGAAGCAACTTTTCTCTTGTTGCCAGATGAAGAGGAAAAGAGCTTGAAGCGCGTCAACACACTGATGGACGGTTTGGAGGGCTATCGCGCCCTGTTGATCGGGCCAGGGCTTGGTCAGTCGTCGTATACCCGTGAGGTAATTCTGCACCTACTGGAACGGTTGCGTGCGCTGCCAGAGGACCAGAGGCCGCGTTTGGTGATCGATGCCGATGGCCTGAACAATCTTTCGGCGCTAGAATACTGGTGGACGTTGTTGCCAAGCGGCACGGTGATTACGCCGCATCCTGGCGAGATGGGACGACTCTGTAAGGGGCTGAAGGTTTCAGGTGGCGCAATCGAGCGTTTGGAGTTGGCTCGCAGCAAGGCGCGTGCCTGGCAGGTTACGCTGGTTTTGAAGGGTGCCTGCACGCTTATCACCTCAGCTAGCAACGTGGACACAGACGCGATACGCACGCGTATCAATTGGCAAGCCAACCCCGCGCTGGCTACAGCGGGCACTGGCGATGTACTGGCAGGCATACTGGCGGGCTTTTTGGCACAACACATGGACCCGTTTGACGCTGCCAGCGCGGCAGTTTACCTGCACGCGGCTGCTGGTGCGTTGGTTAGTCACGAGCTTGGGCTGGCTGGTCTGCTGGCGACGGACCTGCTGCCCAAGATCCCACGCGCTCTATTGCATCTTAGCCAGGGCCGGGGATAAAGAAGAAGACGATGCAGGCCATCACATAAATAGCCATTAACTGCACACCAGCCAGCCAGGACGATTGACCATCCAGGCTCACAATGGAGAAGAGCAGCACAGCCACGCCCAGTACGACCAGTTCGAGAGGTTGGAAAACGAGGTCCATGTGGTGTGGAAAAAACATGCTGAGTATGACCAGCAACGGTGCTACTAGGCTTGCAACCTGGATGGATGAGCCAGCAGCAATAGCCATGCTCAGGTCAACGCGGTCACGCAGAGCGATATAGAGGGCGCTAGAGTGCTCGGCAGCGTTACCCACGATGGGGATAATTACCAGGCCCACAAAGATCGGCGACCAACCAAGCACCTTGGTAACAGGTATGATAGTACTCACCAATAGTTCGCTATTCCAGGCAGTCCCAAGCGTGGCTAGCAATAACAATGCCAAAGTGAACCAGAGCTTGGGCATTTTCTGCTTTGCCTCCTCATGAGGATCGATTTGATCGATAAGCGCTTCGAACTCATCATCATCCTTCTCAACGGGCACAGGCGGCGTGTTTTTGCCGAGGCGTTTGGGGTTGCGTCGTTCGGAGTGTATGCGAAAGACATGTGCTAACAGATAGAGCACATACACAACCAGCAGCACGCACGAAATCGCCACACTCACCGCCTGCAAACGTCCGCGATCCTGGATCACCAGAGCACCAGTTGAGGGGATCAAGAGGCCCGCAACGGCCAACAACAACATGGCAGAATATTGTCCAGCATCGCGAGCATTGAAATATTGGCGTCCCCAATGCCAGCCGCCAAGGGCGAGTGAACTGCCCAGCACCAGCAGCGAATTACTGATAATCGAGCCAGTGATCGAAGCCTGAACGACCTTAATCAACCCTGCATTTAGGGCGAAAATGCCGATAATCAGTTCTGGGGCGTTTCCAAAGGTCGCGTTTAATAAGCCGCCAGCAATCGGGCCGACATGCGGCTCTAGATCTTCCGTGGCTCGTCCAATCAAGGCTGCCAGAGGAAGTAGCGCAAGCGTTGCACACACAAAAATGGCTAGTGCGGCTTGCTGCGAACCCCAGAGGAGATCGATAGCGGGGGCGACAATAGCCATTGCAAGAAAATAATAAAGCCAACGTGGCATAATATCCCCCAATACCTTACAGCGTGCGCCTCGTGCATCGGGGGAGTAAGCTGGAGGCTAGCGCCGGCTCTACATCCGGGTGATATCCCTGTGGGGTATCTCGCTCGTTCCTGCATTGGGTGAGATGGCCCTCGTGTGCTGGCTCGCCCAACGCGAGACTTTGCCCCAAATGCGTTGTGTTATTCAGCAGTGCTTGCGGCTGAAATCCCAACTCCGGCAGCGACTTCGGTTTCATCCACTACATTGACCGTGATTTTCGGCTCTAGTTTGGGAGCGATCTTGATGGAGATCGGATAATTCCCAAGGGCACGAATCGGACTGGACAATCCAATCGAGCGGCGATCAACCGTCAGCCCCTCGGCAGAGCGCAGGCCAGATGCGATATCCTGGCTGGTGATCGAGCCATAGAGACGGCCTTGTCTGCCGACACGCGCTTTAAAGGTCAACGTTACCTGAGCCAGACGTTCGGCCAGTTGGCGATGATCTTCGGATAGTTTCTCCAGCTTGCGCTGTTGCGCTGCGATATGTTGTTTATGGTTCGCCAGCAGCGTTGGGGTCGCACCTGCGGCCAGATGACGGCGTAAGAGGTAGTTGCGGGCGTAGCCATCGGCCACTTCCTTCAAATCGCCAGCCTTACCCAGACCATCTACGTCTTGTAACAGAATTATTTTCATGGTAAAAAAGCTCCTCGTAGGGGAAGCACAGAATGCCCGTCTCCTCCCCAGCCCTACAATTACGGGGAATTGTATCGTTCTTGCTGCTTACTTTAGCAGATGCGATGTTTTTTTGCAAGTAGTCGAACTGACGAACTGACGAACTGACGAGGGTCATAAAGCTGAGACCGCTGTGCAAAAAATTGACGCACGCTTGCTACGTTACCAAGTATAGAGTGCTTCGTCTAAATGCATGGAACTCCCTTTATGCTGGCCGCGAAACGTGTTTTTCGTCTGGCTTGGTTCGTTCCTAACAAAATCTGTTTTCATGAGGTTATTTGTGGATAGACATGCAACATTTATTGGGCTGTATAACCAACTCTCTGACCATCTCATCACACTGACTGGCTCCAATGAGTTTGAGCGATTTTACCGTCTCATCGACATGGCTGCTGAGAAAAACGCCGCCGTCAAGCTGCACGCCCAACAACTCAAGAAATATGGCGATTTTCGCAATGTGATTGAGCATAACAACGAGTTTTTTGATGAGCCGAGCGACGGGACACTGGCACGTTTTCAGGCGCTCGCCAAAAATATTCTCTCCCCTGAGCCGCTTTTGCCCACATTTCAGAAGGATGTCCACTGTTTCCTACCCAAAGAGGCGCTTGGCTCTGCACTGAGCTATATGCGCACCAACGACTATTCCCAAGTTGTCGTGCATAGCGGTGAGAAACTCTCCCTGCTAACGCTTGAGGGGATTGCACGCTGGCTGGCCCAGTCGTCTGAGGATGACAATGTTCTGTTGAAAAAATGTGTCATTGAGGATGTATTGATGAATGAGCATGAAGGGAGCTTTGGCATCATGGCCCGTAACCATAGCGTGTACGATGCCAAAAATGCCTTCTCGCGCCCACTCAGTTCAGATAAGACCCGTTTGCACGCGGTCATTATTACACAGAACGGCAAAATCGAAGAGAAGCCGCTGGGTATAGTGACGCCATGGGATATTCTAGAGGATATCAACCTGTAGACATGTTTTGGCGAGCATTGCAGGTGGGCGTCCTGTCGCAGATGCATGCAGTATGCTATCGCCTGTTTCCGCTTGAGGGAAACTACATCGGCCCAATCCCCAGGCCGCGCAAGATCATCTCGATGGCGATCACTGTGATGATTGGGATAAAGATGATGCGTACAAACTTATTGCTCATGCGGCCCAACAGGCGGGTTCCCAGTAACGCACCTGCGAGAATACCCAGGGCAACGGGTGCGGCCACCAGGGGGGGAATATCGCCGCGTGAGAAGTAGATGCCAGCACTGGCGGCAGCGGTTACGCCGATCATAAAGTTACTGGTCGTCGTCGAGACTTTCATGGGCAAATGCATGACCGAATCCATTGCCAAGACTTTGAAGACGCCGCTGCCGATGCCGAGTAGACCGGAGATCACACCAGCACCATACATCATAGCCAAGCCAATGGGCGTGTGCGCTACCTCGTAGGCAACCTCGCGTTTCAGGTAGTGATCGGGGTACGTAGTGGATAGGTGCAACCAGTTGGCCCAGCGATCATTACGCACGTTGGCGGGCAATTCCTCACCAAGCTTGAAGAGTAGAGGTGCAACTGAGGTTATCAGCACAAGGCCAAAGATCACAAAAAGCAGTTGTGGCGCGATAATGCCGGTTAGAAATGCACCTGTGATCGCGCCAGCAGTTGTGCCCAGTTCCAGGAACATGCCCAGGCGCATATTGGTCAGATGGTCGCGCACATAGGCTGCGGCGGCTCCACTGGAAGTTGCGATGACGGCGATAATGCTCACCCCAATGGCGTACTGGATGGGTAGCCCGAAGGCCAGGGTCAGCAGCGGCACAATCAGTACACCGCCGCCGAGACCTACCAGCGACCCCAGTAGACCAGCCAGTAGGGAACAGCCGAAAATGAGAAACAGACTGATAAGCGTTAAATGCATTAGCCGGCACCTTTCCCTAATAAAAAGCTGGTGAGCAGAATTGCCAGCACTATCGTTGTAATCACGACATAGCGTCGGTCATGTTCGAGCGCAAAGGCAA
>JBDTBU010000098.1:0-4621 GCA_039923935.1 Ktedonobacteraceae bacterium
GCACAGCCCTTTTCGCAAGAGAAAGTGCCTCTTGTATGGCATGGTAAACTATATATTGTCATACATTACACCAATAACACACACCACTGGCGAGTCAAATGGGGACATCACCACACGGAAGGATCAGGCAATGGTTGCACTCTGGATTTTGATCGTGATACTCAGCCTTTTCTCAGCAACGGCTGGTGCCTTGATCGCGCTACGCCTACAATATCGGACGATGGAAGAGGGGCGTCAGGAACGCGATGCCTGGCGTGAGGCTCAGGAGGGCAGACAACGCACCTGGGAAGTACGTCAGGCAAAACGCAATTTAGAGGTTGAGAAACAGCTCTCCAACCAGTTCAAAGACCTGCGTAAAGACTGGCAAAGTTGGCAGCAAGACTGGCATGAACTGGCGCAACAAGATCAGCAAACACTCCAAATCCGCGCTGATATTGAACAAGAGCTAGCTCGCCTGCCACATATCGAAGATATCGAACTGCCGTTGAACGCACACACTCCGCGCCAACAGCCAGATCGGTGGCAGCCACCCGCGCTCTATCAGGCCGATTTACGTGGGCGCGATCTCTCTCATCGGTATATGGGCCACGCCGATCTACGCGAGGCACAACTGACCAGAGCGGACCTCTATATGACCGATCTCACCGGGGCCAGCCTAGCCGGAGCCAACCTAGAAGGTGCGAATCTGGCCGGGGCAAATCTCTGCGGCGCAAATTTGCAGGGGGCGAATCTGCACGGCGCGAATCTCCTGGTCGCCGATTTGCATAACGCGATCCTACAAGGTGCCACATTGCTAGATGCGCGTGGCCTGACGCTGCCACAGTTGCACACCGCTATCTATGACGACACCACGAGCATCGATAGCACAATACATACTAATCCGGCACATACACCTGACGTGCACATCACACCAGAGGAAATATCTCTCGAACCTCAACATGAAACAGAAGGTATTACTGAACCTACCGAGAACGAGATAACGCTCAGAATGCCCCTGCTCAGCAAAACGGAAAGCACGCAGCAGGCGGGGCAAGCCGATCTCACGAAGGCTACACCGCCTGCACATCTATCTAAAAACGGGCAAACCCTCACAAATGGGCTTGAAACGCTAGACAAACAGGAAAGTGAGGCTCATGGGGGGACGGCAGGAGTGCTCTCCAGCAAAATTATCCAGTTGCTCACACGCTCAACACAAGCAGACCTGATGTCTGGAACAAAGAAAATAGACGGCAAGAAGAAGAGCGATAGCAAGATTAGCAGCATCGCCAGGAAACAAGGGTAACGAGAACTTTCTCCACAGATACATTCGGGGGCTTCTGGCAGCCTCATAACGAGAGAAAAGGGGATATTTTTCGGTATCTCCGACTCAGTGCGCCGCGCTTGCCCTGTGATAGTGTGCATGTTCGTGCGCGTGCTCGTACCAGTGCTGGTGGTTATGGGTGTGCATAACGCCAATGGGCGGCAAGTCACTGGGCATGTGGGTATGGTCGCCCTCTAGGTGACGCGCATGATCGTGCCCGAACCAATGGTCACGCGGCTGGTAATTGGCAACGAGCAAGCTTTGGCCGTGGTGCCAACGCTCGTGGAAAAGATCATAGTTCTTCTTACTTTTCGTGGCCCGTTCATCCTCACTCAAGCTGAACCACTCGCGATGCGGATGCTTGAGCAAAGAGTGGGCAAGTTGTGGAACGGCGACGACGCGATACCCAGCAACTTTGCAAAAGAAGCTAAGGTGGATGTCCAGCAGGCGATAGAAGCGAAAATGTTCATCGAGCAGGCCAAGCTCTGGCAGCAATTCACGGCGCAAGGCCATCAGGTAGCCCTCGATAGCATCCACGTCTGGTCCTGCCGCTTCACGAAATTCGCGCAGATCGTCTGTGAGCAGGCCGTAGGGGCCAACTACGCCAATTGACGAGTCTTCCAGCAGTGTGGCAAGTGGTTCCCAGGGGGCATCGATGAGTTCGATAGAGGTGTCCAATAGTACGACGAAGCGGCCACGACTGGCGCGTAACGTTGCGTTGCGTCCAGCGGCAAAGCCCATGTTGTGGTCGGCGAAAAGCACTTGCACAGCAATACGCTCACCCTGTGTACCAAGAAGATCGCCACCACGGGCCAGACCTTGCAGATAGCCCAGTGTCTCATCGGTTGAGCCGTTATCGACAATGACCACTTCGAGCGAGCATCCATCGACATGACCTTGGATACTCGTGAGGCAGCGTTCCAGATCAGCACAATTATTGTGGGCTAGCAGGTTGATGGAGAACACGCACTGGTCAGGCTTGCCAGTATGGTCGGGGGCATCGTTCGAACTGGAGAGTACGAGAAATTCATCCTCCAAATGGCGCGGCAGAACCAGCGAGCCGCGTATGGTGTCACGCAAGGTGTAGCCAGCCGTCGCCAGTTGTGTTCGCTGCTCGTCGGCCTGGACAAAGGCATGTTGTTGGCGCAACGTCTGACGCGTCTCGACCTGTTCAGCAATACCAGCAGGTACAGCAGCCAGGTACGTGCGTGGCTCAAGCGTGCGGGCGGGCGCATCACTTAGCAGGTATTCGCGCAGGCCAAAGCCCAGAATACGATCAATGTCTAGCAGATGGCGCAGCTTTGTTGGCGCGTCCAGTTCGCCTGCACGCAGCATGGTCCAAACGAGTGCCATGGCCTTGGGTAGGTTGAGATCATTCTCCAACGCGTCTAGAACCGCCGCACGCCAGGGATTGTCTGGCAGAGGTTCTGTTGAGAATGCCAAGGAGCAGTCAGAGGTCAGCAGAAGTTGATAGGCACGTCCACGCAGACGTTCAAGCGAGGTTTGTGCTGCCTGGAGAGCGCGAAATGTGAAGTTCAAGCGGCTACGATAGAGTGCGGTGGTATAGAAATAGCGCAAAGCCAGCGGATCGAAGCCACGCGCCTCAATCTCCGCTCGCGTGTAGGCGTTGCCAGTGGACTTCGCCATCTTCTGTGCGTCTGCCAGCAAATGTTGCGCGTGTAGCCAGTAATTGACACAGGGCTGGCCTGTGAAGCTCTCGCTCTGCGCAATCTCATCCTCATGATGGGGAAACAAGTTGTCCACGCCGCCCGTGTGGATATCGAAACGCGGGCCAAGATACTTCATCGACATCGCGCTACACTCGATATGCCAGCCGGGGAAGCCACGTCCCCAGGGACTCGCCCAGGCCATTTCGCGGCCCGGCTCAGCGGTTTTCCACAGTGCGAAATCCTCTGGGTTATGCTTTTGCTCATCTTGCCCTTCACGCACACCTGCCAGCATATTCTCTAATTGATTGCCTGAGAGCTTGCCATACTCAGGGAAGCGTTTGATATCAAAATAAATCGTCTCGCCACTCTGGTAAGCCACACCTTTTGCCAGCAAATCCTCGATAATGGCGATCATCTCCGCCACATGTTCGGTAGCACGCGGAAAGACGTGCGCGGGCAAAATGTTCAATGCCTGCTCATCAGCGTGGAATGCTTCAGTATAGAACTGCGCAATCTGCGCGGAAGTTTTCCCCTCTTTGCGAGCTTGAGCGATCAACTTATCCTCGCCCCGGTCAAGGACATCCAGGCGCATGTGGCCTACATCGGTGATATTTTTGATGTGCTGAACTGTCAAGCCGCGATACTCAAAGACACGCCGCAACCAATCGGCCATCGTGAACGTACGCAGGTTGCCAATATGGATAAAGCGATACACCGTCGGACCACAGGAATACATGCTGATATGGCCCTCCTCCAAGGGTACGATGGTCTCGACGCGCCGGGTCAGCGTATTGCAGATGCGCATAAGCTAGAACCTCTACTTGCTAGTTATTTGCGGATGAGCTTCAAATACAACGGACACTTGCTTTATATGCTATGTTGTTTCTACACAGCACGTCAAGTAGGCGCAGATAAATGCGAGGTTTGCCTGTGCTGCCCACGCACCAATTTGGAAAGTAGGAAAATATATGTCATTGAACAAAACTGAGCAGCAAGCACTAGCTGCGTTAGACGAGACAGGGCTGATCTCAACGTTACGCGAACTGCTGCGTATCCCCAGTATCACTGGGTGCGAGGCTGAGGCCCAACGTTTGCTAGGGAAATGTATGCGTGAAAACGGTCTGGAGGTTGATCTGTGGAACATCGACGTTACAGAACTCCGTCAGCACCCTGCCTTTCCTGGCATGGAGGTTGCACGTGACTCACACGAGGCTCTGGGCCTAGTGGGAACCTGGCAAGGGAGCGCACCAGGCAAACGTCTGATCTTTAACGGGCATATTGATGTCGTGCCCGAAGGCGATCATGCCAACTGGCAACACGCTCCCTGGGCTGCTGAGCAAGACGGAGAATTTATCTACGGACGAGGCGCGTGCGATATGAAGAGCGGCCTAGTCGCTGGACTCTACGCTATCAAAGCCATCAAAGACTCCGGAGTTCCGTTGGCTGGTTCATTGATGGTGCAGAGCGTGATTGGCGAGGAAGACGGTGGCCTGGGCACGTTCGCCACGCTTTTGCGCGGACACAAGGGCGATGCCGCGATTGTCTGTGAGCCAACGTGCCTCAACCTTGTGCCAGCCAACGCTGGTGCGCTAACCTTCACTTTACGCGTCGTGGGCAAGTCCGCTCACGCGAGCGAGCGTCTAGAGGGGGT
>JBDTBU010000099.1:0-9803 GCA_039923935.1 Ktedonobacteraceae bacterium
TTACTGCGGAAAAAAAGCCTCCTGCTACGGCTCTGGTGTATCGATGTGAGCAGGACAGATTGTGGGGATATGCGGCGACAGAGTATCCATAGCCTGACCAGCATTATTCGCACACTGCAAGAAGCAGTGGAAGATCAGGCTTTGGCGGTTATTGGGCAGTCCATGAGCACACGCCAGGAACTTTACCAATCAATCGAACGGGACCGCGAGGTCGTTGCTCAGATCGGGCGACGCCTCGCGCAAACATATGGGTTCGCTTATCCCACCGAACTCGAAACAACTGTGCTCCGGGGTTGGCAGGAGGTTCTGGCGCTGCATTACATTAAGCATCCACTAGTACCCGCGTGAGCAGTATCACTGCGACAAAGCTGCGATAGAGGTCAAGCAGGCTATCGTTGCGAATGGCGATAGTACGTGGACCAACGCGCTCGACGTTGCGCACCCAGAGGGCCAGTTCCGCCATATCGGCAACCAGGAAAGTAACTTCGAGCGCAACTGGCAACGTGAAAGCTGGTGGGTGCATGGTCGAGATATTGTGTACTGCGCGGCTGGCTCCCTCGCGCAATAGGCGGCAGGCCACATCGGGATGCAGATTGGCGGCGGCAAAACGGCCCAACGACTCTTTCACCACGATCTTCTCCGCTTGGGGAGCGATACTCGTCGCCTCTCGTGCCGTCACTTCATCCCCGCTGACGAAGATGATGGGTACGCCATAGTGCGCAGCAACCAGGGCGTTGATGCCCGATTCACCCACGATCTCACCGTTGATACGTGCCTCCCATATGGCGCGTGGATTATATGTATGCGAGAGAATTGCTCGTTCTGCGCCAAGTGAGCCATGATAGCTCACAAACAACGCGCCATCAAAGCTGCTATCCAGACCCTCCATCATATACAACGGCTTGTGACGCCCTGTAATCAGCGTGGCCTCGCCCTGCAAATCCTGGGGGTGCAGGTTGCGCATAAAGCTGTGGGCATCGTTGACGACAAACTGGCTAGCCCCAGCCTGTTGCGCTCCAGTAATCACAGCGTTCACTTCATTGGTTAGCAGAATCCGACCTTGGGCATACTCAGCCTGCCCCTCGATAATCTGCTCCCATGCTACAATTCCGCTGGTCCCTTCAAAATCGGTTGAGAGAAATAGTTTCATGTCACTCTCCTTATGCATAATACATGGTGAGAAAAGTGGGAAAACCGCTTTACTCAGTCCAAAAGTGTTAACGAGCCAGGTCCGCCAGCCGCCCGGCAGATATCAATGCTGGTCTGCCGACCTGTGCGGGCGGGATAGTGCTGTTCCACGACTTGCTTGAGCGTCTCCACCGCTTCGTCGCGTACAAGATTGACCGTACAGCCGCCAAAGCCGCCGCCCATCATGCGGCCTCCTAACACACCCGGCACCGAATGGGCCAGTTCCACTAGTGTATCCAACTCTACGCAACTCACTTCGTACTCGTTGCGCAGTCCCGCATGAGTGTGCCAGAGTAGCTCGCCAACACCTGTCAGATCGTTGCGTTCCAGACGTGCTACGGTTTCCAGCACGCGTTGGTTTTCGGCGATGACATAACTGGCCCGCCGACGCAGAATTTCAGGTAGGGCCGCTTTGTGGCGCTCAAATTCTGCCCATGAAATATCGCGCAGGGCCAGGATTTCATGTGTTGTCTTCTGCTCGTCTTGCATAATTAATTCACGTAGCAGACTTGTTGCCTCTTCGCATTGCTGACGACGTTCGTTATAGGCCGAAGTAGCCAGAGCACGCCGTACACCAGTATCGATAACCACGAGCGAGACACCAGGAGCCGCAAAGGGCAGGTAACGATAGTCCAGCGAACGACAATCCAGCAGAACCGCCTGACCGGGCCGACCCAGACACGAAGCGGCCTGATCGAGAATGCCGCAACGTACACCAGAGGCCACCCACTCGGCATGTTGGCAGAGTTCCGCCACCTGCATGGGCGTGAGCGGCGTGTTCGTGGAAGCCGGAACCAGCGGGACGTGCGCGAAAAGCTGAAAAGCCTGTACGCTCGCAACTTCCAGAGCGGCTGACGAACTCATCCCGCCGCCAACTGGCACATCGCCCTGCATCACTGCATCGAAGCCTGCCAGAGCAATCCCGACGCGCCGCAACTCAGCCGCAACACCCAGGATATAACGCGCCCAACGCGGCAGTTTCTCGCACGTTTGCTCAAACGTTGCTGGCAATCCTTCCAGCGAAAACTCGGCCCGTTCTTGGAAATGTAGCGACCATACGCGTACAATCTTGTCCGCACGGGTGCGTCCGCCGAAGGCCACCACGCGATCCACCGCCAGAGGCAGCACGTAGCCAGCGTTATAATCGGTATGCTCGCCAATCAGATTCACCCGGCCCGGTGCCCAGGCCGCGCTTAAGGGAGCAGTATAGTTGTCGTTATCTTGAAATGCTGCGGCAAACGCCTGCATGGCTTTGCATGCAGGCACAGGCAACACAACAATTCCACTCATGCTTGTTTCCCCTTCTCGATAGCTACGCGCAACTCCTGAGCCTTGTCAACCGGAACCGAATCATTCAGCCACATGCCCCAGAGCGATTCGGACGAGGCGGTGTATTTCAGTTTGCCAGGTGCACGCCCGACGGCCAAAATCTCGATATGCAGATGGAAACGCTCGTCCGCCAGTTGATGGATACCCAGCATATAGGGCATAGGAGCCATAGTACCATCATAAAGTGCGTTATACCCACGAATCACATCTAGCAGTAGCGCAGCCAAGTCGTGTAGCTCCTCATCTTGCATCTCGGCCAAGTTCGCGACGTGCCGCCGTGGATAGAGATGCGTCTCATAAGGATAACGTGCGTATGGTGGCAGAAAGCCCTGCCACGTAGGGTTAGCCGCGACCTCGACCTGCTGCTCGATGAAGGTCTCGCGCTCCCGGCAAAAGGGACAGCCACGGCCTGCCTCGTACTCTTGCACTACCGTCTCCAACTCGCGTTCTAGAATCGGCGGGATGACCGCGAGGCCGTACGCCTGGCCGTGTGGGTGATATTGCGTTTGTCCAATCGCTGCGCCACTGTTCTCAAAAATCATCACGCTAGCATATCGCTCAGCGAGATCGCGATACAAATCACGCCAGAGCTGTGTTACCGCATATACTTCGTCTACGCTCAACTGTGTAAACGAACGCTGGTGATCCTGGTTATAAATGACCACGTATGTTTCGCCTGCGGGCGGAAGCACAGGCGGAAAGTCGTTAGGATGGAGCCAAACCTGTGTGTCAGGCGCGACCTTGCCATTGGTAATATCTGCGCAAAAAGGACACTCTGTTGCCCCTTCGCGGCGATTCATGCGATGGGATGCATTGATAAGATGCTGGCGTAATATCGGGTTCCAAACAAAAGATGGAGTCTGTTCCATACAATTCCTTTATTCTCAATAACATTTGCTATGAATAGGTGATGATGAATTTTACAGGCTACTTTCGCAAAAATCATGACCACCTATGAACTTTGTCGCTGCAAGCGGCGCACACTTTCGTCTTGCTCATGCAGAGTGGCCTGACTGCCCATCAGCACGCAACGCCCCTTGTTGGCAAAGGTATCTAGCAACGCCCCTTTATCCATAGTCCAGCCATCTTCTGTGTCTGTGAAGAGCCACTCGTCCCAAGCGGTTTTCTCTATGAAGAGCGCCCAGGCCACGGGAGCGACCTGTCGGCGAGCATAATGCATAATTTCTAGCGCATCTTCCATGCTTATTTCCAGTTCATCCACTGATTTGAGACCGACAGTTACTAGTGCCTCGAATGTATGCAGCGCGCGTACTGTTCCCTGCGCAACGTCGCACACTACACCCAGTACCAGCTTGTCTTGAGCCGGTTGTGTACTGGTTGCGGGAAAAGTATCCCACACACCCACAACCAGACTACACGGCGACGGCAGCGCAGCTAGAAACGCCTGTATTGGTGCTTTTTGCCAGCCATGCCAGCTATACGTATCGTCTTGCTGCTCCAGATGCAAGGCCACATCCAAAAGCGGACGGGCCGTTTGCCAGAGCGCGTCCGTACCATTGAGAATGAGAAATTCTTCAGCTAACACACGGGACTCCCATCTTTTCTGCCACATGGGTTTTCCCAAAGTCCGGGATGATTCATGTTTTAAATAATTTGCGTCAGTTCCACTCGATTACCAAAGGGATCGCGAAACTCGAAACGTTTGTGACCGGGGATTGGCACTGCCTCAGCAATTTCGATACTGTGCTTCTCCAGTCGTGCTCGCCAGGCATCTACGTTGTCTATTTCGTAGGCAAGATGTGCTTTGGTCGCGTGCCGCTCTACGCCGTCCTCGGTGCCTACATGGACTTGGCGATCTCCGACCTGGAGCCAGAAGCCGCCGCGCCCTTGTAGTGCCTCCGGCTTCTCGATCTCTGGCAAACCCAGCACTCCACAATAAAACGCTTTGCCCGCTGCTTCTGCGCCTTTGGGAATGGAGATTTGTGCGTGATGAAGACCTTTAATTGTCGGCATGAACAGTTATCTTTCTATGTATTGGCGTTGTTTGTGCTGGATTTTTTGCGTTTGATATAGAACGTGCCTAAGACTTTGGCAATGATTCGCTGCTGTTGCCCAGCGATGATATTATACACCGTTGCCTCCATCACTGCGGTTGAGCCGCCCATATGAATTAACTTTCCCTCGGCTAGCAGTTCGCCTGCGCTGGCTGGCAGCAGATAGTTGATCTTGGCCTCGATAGTCCCGAAAGGTGTGCCAGGCGGGATCAGTGAGAGCACAGCCATTGACATAGCTGTATCGGCGATGGTGAATATCACTCCGCCATGCACCATTTGCTGCGGATGCATTAGTCGCTCATCGACCTGAATGCGCACCAAACCAATGCCGTCCTGTGATTGCTCGATTTTCATGCCGAGTAGGTGCGCGATACCGAAACTCTGGGGCGTCACTTCTGCTAAGTATGCGGAGAGCGGGACGCCTATATCCAGGGATTTCCCGCCCTCGCTAGTGTGTTCTGATTTGTCACTCATGTTTGTTTACCTATTTCGTACAATACGTTCGATTTCGCGCTTGGAATCCCGTTCGGCGGTAGCTTCGCGCTTATCGTACAATTTCTTGCCTTTACACAATCCCAACTCGACCTTAGCACGTCCACCCTTGAGGTAGAGCTTCAAAGGGATCAGCGTCAGACCCTTAGTCGCTACTTTGGTTTCCAACTGCTCGATCTCGCGCCGATGCAGCAGCAGCTTGCGTCTGCGTAACGGCTCGTGGTTGTTGCGGTTGCCAAAGTCGTATACTGCTATGTGCGCGTTTTCCAACCAGATCTCGCCCTGGCGGATGATGGCATAGGCACCGCGCAACTGGGCTTTGCTGTCGCGGATCGACTTGATCTCCGTACCTACCAGTGAGATGCCCGCTTCGATGGTGCGCTCGACGGTATAGTCGTGATACGCTTGGCGGTTGACATTAACCATTTTCACCGCTTTCTCATCCTGGACGGGTTTGGCCGGTTGTTTTTGATTTTGCGTTTGTTTAGCCATACGGAACTCCTTTACGGACGTTTATCTGCTGAACGGATTTGGGCGCTCAGCAGGTACTCTGCAATAATTGCAGGATGCCCCTCTTGACAGCGAGGCGTTTTAGCCCTACTAGTATGCATAGGGATGTTCAGCGCATCTAGTACGGTGCTTCTATCATACAACATAGCTGTGGCAGAGTCGAGCGCCCTGGAATAGCCTAAAAAGATGAGGCCACTCACCTTACACAACGCGAGAAAACGATACAATGAGAAATGTAAATTCATAGAGGAAGGTATCAGAATGTTCTACCATCTGGGCAAGTTCGCTGCTCGCTATCGCTGGTTGATTGTGGGTCTGTGGATGGTTGCGATTGCGGTTGCGCTACCATTTGCGCCGCAAGCCAGCAATGTGCTTCAATCGGGTGGCTTTACCAGCCCCGATTCTGAGTCACAGCGGGCCGTTGACCTTTTGACGCAAAAGCTGGGTGTCCAGCCGACGATTGTGCAGGTGTTGTTTACTAGTCAGGTCTATAGTGCCGACGATCCGCGTTTTGCGCAGGAATCCGAGCAGGCATTGGCGGGTTTGCGCTCGTGGTCGGCAGTGTCTGGTCTTTCCAGTTTTATCACGAACCCGCGCCAGATCTCGCTGGACCGCCATGCTGCTTACGTCAATATCACGCTGAATATCGATTCTGACGGAGCACCTAAACTGTTGCCGGAGTTACAGCAACGTTTAAGCAAAGTGCCAGATCTTCAGGAGAGCGTCGGAGGCGGGCCAGTTTTCTATGCTGATATCCAGTCGGTTAGCGAACGCGATCTGCGTCGGGCTGAGATGCTAGCTATTCCGTTCGCGATTATCGCGTTGTTGCTGGTCTTTCGCTCGGCTGTGGCGGCTATGCTGCCCGCGTTGGTGGGAGGCGCGGCTGTGGCTGTGACGCTGGCTGTAATCTTTGGTTTGGGCCATATCACCCCACTTTCGATTTTTGTGCTGAATATCACGACGCTCTTTGGTCTTGGTTTGGGCGTGGACTACTCGCTATTCATCGTTAGTCGTTTCCGCGAAGAGTTGGCACGTGGACATCCTGTTGATGAGGCCGTGGCGATTACCGTGGCAACCGCCGGACGTGCTGTAACCTTCTCCGGGCTGACCGTCTCGATTGGCCTGTTCGGTCTGGTACTTTTCCCGATCAACATGCTGCGCTCGGTTGGCCTGGGTGGCGTGCTCGTCGTAGCTATGGCTGTAGTTGCCGCACTCACGATTCTGCCTGCCGCGTTGAGCATCCTAGGGCCGCGTATCAACGCCTTCCCAGTGCGCCTACCACGTCTGTGGAAGAGGCCGGTGGCTGAGCATCATGGCTTCTGGTATCGTCTCTCGCATTTTGTGATGCGCTATCCTGTACGTATCTTCGTGCCGGTTTTGCTGATCCTGATCTCACTGGGCCTGCCCTTTTTAGGTGTGCATTTCTCTTCACCTGATGCCTCGATCTTGCCCAAAGACGTGCCTTCGCGCCAAGCGTATGACCTGCTGGCTACACGTTTCAATGCTCGCGAGACGACTCCCATTGTGCTGGTTATCCAAACGCAGGGCAATGTCCTGACTTCCGCGAATATTCGCGACCTCTACAACTATGTGCGGCGCGTCGAGGCTGATCCGCGTGTGGCTCGCGTCGATAGCATTGTCAGTGCCGATCCGCGTTTCACCCTGGATCAGTATGAACTGCTTTACTTGCATCCAAAGCTAAATACCGACCCATATCTCGCCTCACTAGCGAAATACTCACTTTCTGGCAATACGATTGTGATCCAGGTGATGAGCAAATATGACGCACTCGACCTACGTTCACAGGCATTGGTTCAGACTATTCGTAACACGCCGCCCGATCATGGGATGCGTATGCTCGTGACGGGCCAGTCTGCTGCGAACATTGACTATGTTGTCGCGCTCTATACCGCTTTTCCACTGGCAATCCTGTTGATTGCGCTGGTGACGTATGTGGTGCTGTTCTTCTACTTCCGCTCGGTAATCTTGCCGCTCAAGGCGATTTTGATGAACACGCTCTCCATTCTGGCGAGCTATGGCGCGTTGGTCATCATTTTCCAGGATGGTTTCCTGCACCAACTTCTCGGCTTTACCCCGCTGGGCTTTGTCGAAGCCTCCAGCCCGATTCTGCTCTTCTGCGCCCTCTTTGGCCTCTCGATGGACTACGAGGTTTTCCTGCTCTCGCGTGTGCAGGAAGCATTCTGGCAGACTGGCGATAATCGGCAGGCTGTGGCACTTGGCCTGGAGCGCAGTGGCGGCATTATTACCAGTGCGGCAGTGATCGTGATTGTCGTGAGCGCCTGCTTTGCTACTGCCGATATGATTTTGGTCAAGGCATTAGGTCTGGGCATGGCGCTGGCAGTTGCCCTCGACGCTACTCTAGTGCGCGGCCTACTGGTGCCGTCTACTATGCGCTTGCTGGGTAATCTCAACTGGTGGCTGCCCTTTGTCGGCGTGCAGCGTCGTCCGCCAGCCCGGACTGAGAGCTACCTGACTGCGAGTGTGCCGGAAATCGATGAGACTGAGCCTACCGTTACTGACGTGTCGTTGGGAGGAAAACGATGAAGAATATGCTAACCCGCTGTTTGCCGCTATTGTGCTTGCTCGCGCTTGTGCTGGCCTCGTGTAGCGTGCCGGGCGTGCCCGCAACCGATGCGAAATTGCCTGCTGTACAGGCTATCTCGTCGCTACCTGTGCTACCGCCAGTGCGTTTTCCCCAGGACGAGGCACCGCATCGTGATTTGACCGAATGGTGGTACTATACCGGCCATTTGAACGCTGTCACACCCGATGGGCAGACGCATCACTATGGTTTTGAACTGGTCTTCTTCCAGGCTCTACGCAGCGATTATCCCGCCGTTTATCCCGCGCATTTCGCGATCACTGACCTCACACGCGGCGAGTTCCACTACGATCAGCGCCGCTTGGTCGAGCCGAATGCGGTTATTTCTAACGGCACTTCGAGCACTGGCTTTAATATCAGCGTTGGTGACTGGTCGATGCGTGGACTGAACGGCCTGGACCACCTGCAAGCCAGCATGGACGGTTACACCATTACCCTCGATCTGAGTGGACTCAAGCCGCCAACGCTGCATAACGGCAACGGACTGATTCCCTACGGACCGGGTGGCTTTTCCTACTACTATTCGCGCACGCGCATGGCCGTCACTGGTACGTTGCTCGATCACGCCCAAAAGTTGCAAGTAACTGGTGAAGCCTGGATGGATCATCAGTGGGGCAATTTCCTCACACTCGGAGGTGGTGGCTGGGACTGGTTCAGCATCCAACTCAATGACCAGAGCGAGATGATGCTCTACCTGCTCCGCGATGCCAGTGGGAACATCACTTCTACGTATGCAGATTATGTCGGGCCGGACGGGCAAAACCTGCAAATTCCAAGTAATGCTTTACACTTCGATGTGCTGGACCACTGGACCAGTCCGACAACAGGCATAGTCTATCCCTCTGGTTGGCATCTAGCGATCAACGATCCACACCTTCAGGCCGCTCTGACGCTCCAGCCTGAACTGAAGAACCAGGAGTTGATCACCACTCAGTCTACTGGCAACACCTACTGGGAGGGCGCAGTGAGTATCCAGGGCCAGAGCGGCGGTCAGGCTGTGCAAGGTGAGGGCTATGTGGAGTTGACATTTCAGTATCCTCAAACAGATTGAAGAAAGGCAGACACCCTGATGCCGCTTCACCGGAATCGGGCTAGGAAGCCCCTCGGCTTCAGGCCTGAGAAGTATAGACATGTTACAAACGGAGATGAAAAGCGAGATGAACGCCCTCAAGCAGCGTTTGGCACGAAGCCAGCCTTTCCACAGGGTTTTCCATCTGGGAGGACGATCCCCATGACGACCCAGATAGCCGCCTATGTGTGCGACGGCCTTCCAGAAGGTGTGGGTGGTCATCAACGCGGCGTCTTGACCCGTCTGTGCAGCAGCAATCGCCAGCAGATCGGCAGCGAGAACCTCATGCGCCGGACGCTCAGGTTCCTGGCGTGCAAGGTCACGCCAGTGCAACAAGCGCACGGCCAATGGCGACAACACACCCAGCACGCGTCTCAGCCGTTCAACGCTCCGCACTTGGCGCTCTTCGATGCGGCATGCGGTTTTCAGATACGGGTGAGAGTCCTCCATAACCCACCGGTGCGCATACCATCCGACGTGCTCCCACGCGTGCTCAAGCGTCGTCGTCGGAACCGAGGTCAACAGAATCCATTCCAACGGCTCTTCTCCGACGGGCGTGTGCTCTTCCCAGACGCGG
>JBDTBU010000100.1:0-4137 GCA_039923935.1 Ktedonobacteraceae bacterium
GGCGATCTGGCAAAATTTGTTATCGAGTTCGCCTGCAAGTAAAAGCGTGGGCAAGGTGAGCGTGCTCAGTTGCTCGTGTAATGCTGGCTGGACGCCTGTGCCAACACCGCGCAGGCTGTTAGCAAGGCCCATCGCGCTATTATTGAGACGTTGCATCCGCAGGGTTGCTCGCGTCTCAAGTGGCAAGCTGTTTTGACTAGCAAAAAGCGGAAGTTGCTCCCAATAATTGACGAACGCCACCACACCCTCGCGCTCGATGCGTGCGGCCAGGACATTGTCACTCTGACGGCGCTGCTCACGTTCGGATGAAACGGCTAGGCCGCTAGAGACGCTTTCCAGGATCAGAGCGCGGAAGAAACCCGAAAAGGCTGTGTAAAGCGCAATCCGTCCGCCCATTGAATAACCGAGCAACGTGGCCTCACCTGATCGCACACCAAGCGTCTCTAGCGCCGCCAGAATATCAGCCTGACAGTGCTCGATGCTATAACGAGCCGGGTCCGTGGGCGCATCGGACTGACCGTGCCCTAGCATATCCAGCGCGATCAGCCGCATCCCCTTGGGTGTAGCGCCGACCCTGGTGTCCGGCGTCCCCATTGCGTCCGGCGTACTCCCTAACCGTCTACACAAGTTGGCCCAGTTCGCAGCACTGCCAGTAAAGCCGTGAAGCAGCACCAATGTCTGCTGTCGCTCGTCCGACTCACCATACAGCATGACACCCATGTGTATGCCATTAACCGAGATGCGCTGACTCTCCATGCTACATGACCTCGCTTCCCGCCAACAGACCCGCCGCGTGCAAAGCTTGCTCGACAACCTGCCACAGTTGGCGATGCATGATGACATTGCTCTCGCGCTCAGTCGGCACCTCGATCACACGCAGCCCACCCTTAACTAGACCAGCTTTGAGGGCATACCGAAAGTCGTTCCAGTTGGTCACGCGCTGAAATATGCCGCCATACATCTCGACGGCGGGGCGAAAATCCAGGTCTGTCGGCGTACCAAAAAGCTGCTCAAAATGCTCCGGGTACGTGGCCTGGGGCAGAAACGAGAAGATCCCGCCGCCGTTGTTGTTGACCAGGACAATCGTCAAGTTCAGGTGGTGCAGCTTCGCGGCAAGCAGGCCGTTGAGATCGTGATAAAAAGAAAGATCGCCAATGACTAGCACGACAGGTTCGGCGGGATCACCCGCTGCACTGGCTCCCAAAGCGCTAGAGATTACGCCATCGATACCGTTGGCTCCGCGATTGCCCAGACAAAGCGGTCTATGGCTTTGCGGCCAGAAGAAGGTATCCATATCGCGCACAGGCATACTATTACCTGTATACAGCAGCGATCTGGTCGGCAGCAATTCGGCCAGTTCGGTGAAGATGCGACCCTCGAACAGGTCTGGCAGGTCTGCAATAGCCGAGGCGAGGGCTGCACAGGTAACACGGTTAGCCGCTTGCCAAGCGTGAGTCCAGGCCATACGCTCTTCCTCAACTGAATGGTCCAGGTAGTCGAGCATATGTATAAACTCTGTACAGAAATTGTTGGCCTCGGCATAGAAGAACTGCGCTGCCAGTTGCGTTGGCTCTTCCCAACCATGATGTGAATCAATGATTACTTGCGTGCAGGTAGAGACATAGCGTTTCAAATAGAGCAGCACTGGTTTAGATGTGGGCATCGCTCCGAAACGCAAAACGAGTTGCGGCTGATATTGCACGATGAAATGCTCAGAGCGCAAGAACGCATCGTAACTGATAATAAGCGATTCGTCTTTATCAGTAGCACCGCGCATTTGTGAGAGCGGATCGGCCAGGATAGGGTAGCCAGTCACATGAGCAAGCTGGAGCAGCGGCTCGACCAGTTCAGGATCAGTTTGTGGCCCGACGATAATCAGCCCGCGTGGACTAGTGTCAATCTGCTCAACAAGAGCTAAGAGCATACCTTTCAGACTGCTCGCCTCGTACCAACCCTCGTGTATTCTTGTATACGGCAGATTATTGGGTTGCCCCTGCCACGCCAGGGGATCGCGCTGCTCCACAGGCGACAAGGGCTGATCGAGTACTGGCGCGGGCGTCAGTGGCTCACGGAACGGCATGTTCACATGGACCGGGCCAGCGGGGATACTGCGCGTCTGAGCGAGTGCGCGGTTCGCCATCGTGCGGATATAGCGCAGGGACGCGTTGTTTGCTTCCGGGAGCGCAGTTTCCACAAACCACTTCACATGTGTCCCATAGAGTCGGTTCTGATCGATAGCTTGGGGAGCACCGCACTCGCGCAACTCAGGCGGGCGGTCAGCGGTCAGCACGAGCAAAGGCACATGGGTCAGGTGAGCTTCGACGATGGCTGGCAAGAAGTTTGCAGCCGCCGTGCCAGAGGTGCAGAGCAGCGCCACTGGCTGATTGAGACGTTTGGCTAAACCTAGCGCAAAGAAAGCCGCGCAACGCTCGTCGATCTGCACCCAACAGCGAATCTCCGGGCGGTCAGCGAGGGTCAGGGCCAGCGGAGTCGAGCGCGAGCCGGGGCAGACCACCGCGTGACATAGGCCACTGCGTTGGAGTTCATCCACAAACGCACCAACATAGGCATAGATCGGGTTTTGCGGTTCAGAAGGTGTTGCAAGCATCTCAGACATAAGCATCTTCTCTCTACTTTTCGCCACTCAAACTGCGCAAAATTACCTGAAGTTTCAGACAGGACTCAGCATACTCGGCCTCTGGCTCAGAATCCGCCACAATGCCGCAGCCAGCAAAGAGTGTTGCCTCGTGATCTTCTAGCAAAGCCGAGCGCAAGGCTACGGCGAACTCTCCGTTACCTTGCAGGTCCACCCAGCCGATAGGACCAGCGTACCAGCCGCGATCCAAATTCTCGTGGGTGCGAATATAGGCCAGGGCTGGTTCGGTGGGCGATCCACCAACTGCCGGGGTAGGATGCAACGTTTGTAGTGCTTCTAAAATACAACGATCCGGCAACAATTCGCCTACAATGGCCGTTTGCAAATGTTGGATGTTTTTCAGGCGCAACAGTTCAGGTGTATCGGCAACCCAAACCTTGGCACAGAGGTGCGCCAGGGCAGCACGCATCATGCTCGTCACGATCTCATGCTCATGCCGATTTTTCGAGCTGTGCAGCAGTTCGCTACCCAGCAGGCAATCTTCTGCCTCGCTCACCCCACGTCGAGCCGAACCAGCCAGAGCCATCGTGTGCAACTGACCATCTTGCGCATGGAGCAAACGTTCAGGTGTGGCCCCAAGAAACGTACGTGTGCCACGCTGGAGCGCGAACACATTAGCGGCGGGATAGCTCTGACGCAGGCGTTGCAACGTCGCAGTCAGCTTGAACGGCTGCCCATCAGTCACAACTTGTGCCGCACGAGCCAACACCACCTTAGCGAACTCCCCTTGCTGGATCGAGCGCACCGTCCTAGCTACCAGGCTCTTCCAGTTCTCCGCTGACCAGAGATCACGCACACAGTACTCCTGGTCCTCCACGAGAGCGGACACGGGAAAATCCGGGAGCGCGTCCACCAGTTGCGAGATCTCCGCGACCTGCGCACTCATGTGGTTTGTCAGGCTGTCGAGATCATCGTTTGCTCGTACTAGTTGACTCAGGGTAAATGTGGCCTGTTGCTGCTGCTGACTGAAAAGCAGCGTAGGCAGAATAAGCAGTCCAGCAGGGAAATCGCGCCACAGGTATGTGCGTGGATACAAACAATCAAAGCTAAAGCCGCCAAAGAGCACTGGCCCATGAGGAACATAGCCGTCGAAAGCGGGATCATAAGCAATCACCGCCTCAGCACTGAGCTTGCGCACAGCCAACGCCGCATCCTCAAAACGGGTAGCACCGTCAGTTTCCAAATTGAGAGCAGCACCAGCGCCTACCAGAGCTATCTGCCGAGATGGCTGCTCCCAATAGAAGCAGTGGCCCGCGTACAACTGCTGAAAAGCGTGCAAGACCCGTAAGGGATCGCAGGTCGGCACACTCACAACGAGGCTTGCCAGTGTAGCCTGACCCGTTTGAGCGGCCCGCACGGCAGCCTGGGCCAGAACGGTACGTAACTGTACATGCTTAAAAGAAACGGACCACCAACCTGCAACATCGCAGGGGTCCGCGTGATTGACAAAGACTTTATCCATTTTTGTATATCTATAATCT
>JBDTBU010000101.1:0-3547 GCA_039923935.1 Ktedonobacteraceae bacterium
GGCACGATCCCGATAATCACATGGAGACACGCGTCTACGCGCTCTGTACCGAGCTGGCCCTCTATGGTGAGCAGTTTATTCGCTTTTTCGTCAACCCCTACAGTGGGCGTGTGAAGATTCGCCAGATTGACCCCTCGATTATCGACGAGATCGAAACAGATCCAGACGATATCGAGACTGTCTTACGCTTCCATCGTCGCCCGGTTGGTCCCAGCGCGACCCAGCCAGGCGATCCCGCGCCCATCAGTCCCAGCAAGCCACAGAACTTCGAGGGCGAGTGGTTCCAGGCGGGCAGCGAGATGATGCAGTTCTGTATCAACAAAGTCTCCAATGCCAAACGTGGTAAAAGCGATCTCGCCACACTGCTGCCCTGGCTGAGACGCTACAAAGATTGGTTGACGGATCGCGTCAGGATCAATAAATACAAGGGCGCTTTTTTATGGGATGTACAGCTTACAGGAGCTGACCGCAAGACCATCGAGCGCAAAAAAGCCGAATACTCTTACCCGCCAGAACCGGGCACAGTGATTATTCATAACGAAGCCGAGCATTGGACCGCCATCAAGCCAGAGATCAACGCCAACGAAGCCGCTGAGGATGGACGCGCCCTGAAATTAATGGTCGCGGTGGGCTGCCAACTGCCTGAGCACTTTCTGAGCGACGGCAGCAACGGCACCCGCGCCACTGCGGCAGAGATGAGCCTGCCCACCCTGCTCAAGTTTCAGCGTCGCCAGCGTATGCTGAAATACATCGTGCGGGCGATCCTTGACCGTGTACTGCTCGAAGCACGCAAAACTGGCGAGATCAAAGACGGCACAGATACCAGCTATGAGATCATCTTCCCTGACATCGATGTGGACGATCACGCCACCCTGGCCGGAGCCACACAGACGCTCGTCTCCGCACTCAGCACAGCCAAAGCGCAGGGCTGGGTCAGCGACGAAACAGCCATGCGCCTGCTCTTTCAGTTTGCAGGTGAAGAGGTGGATATCGCCGAGGAGCAGGCTCGTATCCGTCAGGAGGAGCAGTAATGCCGCTTGATCCGCGCAAAATCCAGCACATCCAGAACGTCACCAATGCCTCGTTCGCCAACCGCCAGCGTACCGTCGTACTGGTTACGCTCAGTAGCGGCATCTACAGCTACAGTACGTTGCTGGCGATCATGCGCCCTCTGCAAATCCTTAATCCCCAGGTGCTCGATGCCAGCGATAACGATGCCCTACGCAATCCTGATATGCTCATGCAGGCTCCTGCTAGCACCAACTTTACCGGTGTGGTCTACATTGCCGATACGTCCACTGCAACGGCTCTGGCAGTGGCGGCAGCCGCGAAATATGAGATCCTGGAGGCGTTGTCTGTGGGCTTGGCTCCTGGTGGAAGTCATGTGCGAGTGCTGTTGAAGCGGTTGAGATAAGCTATTCGACGCTACAAATCAGCCCCAAACCTTGCGCGGCAGCCATATCAACGGCCTGATGGAAATCGGCGGCGTAGGACGGCAGGATTTCATCCACCAGCCGCGCACTTTCGGGTAGGCTGGGATGTTGGTAGCGGAAACGCAGATAATCGGCTTCCGCGTCAGCCTGTTCAGGGTCTCGTATGCCACGCAGGCAGGTTCCCAGTCGCCAGACTTCATCGGGAGTCAGGTAGCCAATAAAAACGCCGTAAGGCTCGCTTGGCTCGTAACCAAACGGTGTACTGCGCCGACCACAGGCCAGATATTCAAAGAGCACCAGCGCACGTACAGAGATGCCAGCCAGCCAGCCGCGCAATTGCAGCGTGTTCGGGTGTGTGCCAATCGAAACCCCTCCCGGCATAGGCTGTGTATACTCTTCAATATCCTCCTCCTCATCATCTTCATTGTCTTCGTCTTCATCCGCTAAATCGTCAAACCCTTCCCGGTGATAGGTAAGATCGATCTCGCCATCCTGCCAAGGGGTGCGTTCAGATGTCAGCGGTTGTGTCTCCGGCTCCGCGTGACCGCCTTCCTGATGCAGCCGCTCTGTTGCGTGCCTGACCTGCTCATCGAACTGGCGGGCCATATCGCCCAGCCCGGCTTCGTGCAAGAGTGAAAGTACCTCGCTCCGCTCTACATGCGCGACGGATGACAATGGGAAATCTGCCTTGTCTGCGCTTTCTTCCTGCTGTGCGTCGGGTTGTTTATACTCATCCCGACTCCAAGGTAGACAATAGGTTTCGATCAGCGCCCCCCAGATGGCGCGGACCGCTTCGGGGGTTTGATAGAGTTGGGGCGCGTGCTTATACATATAGCTATCACTGAGGGTGGTAAACTGGTCGGCGGAACAGAGCTTCTGGTACTCACGTCGGCTGTAGGGACCAAGCGGCAGCGTTTCCGCAAAGGTTTGGGCACGCGGCCAGATACGCGCACGCTGCAAGGGGGCGGGAATAAAGGCCTCTTCACGAGCACAGCGCGTCTCTTTAAAGAGGCGGGAAATCTCGCCCTCATCGCGCTGAATCAGCCATCGCTCAAAGGCTGGCATGATATGTTCTGCGTACGCCTCCCAATTAAAACCATGTACCTGTACAACCATGCTCGCCCTCACCTAACTTCCAACTGATGTGCTCACTACAATTTGTGGCTATACCATACAGTATATCATGGATATACAGGTGAGCAGGGTCAAAGTCAACAGTATGAAGTGGTGTCTGCCAGTAAACACCACTCCACACTATTGACGCCTCTTTTACCTTATCCACTCAGAATTTGGATTGGGGACATCTGGCCTGCGCTCAGGCTGCGGTGATTGCGGCAGTTGTGGAGGATGCACGGCCTGGCCCTTCTGACTGTACTGGCGAATCACCTCGGTCAGATAGGGATCGTTCATATTCGGCTCGTTGGGCGCGAAGTTGTTGGGTGCTGGCCGCTGTTGTCCACTAGAGTTTTGCCCGTTTCCCAGATTACCCAGCCAGCCAGGACCGCCGCCCTGTGACGATGCGAAGGGATCGTCGGGTAGCCCATACATGGCGTTAAAGGCGTTGCTGTTGGGAGCATAGCCATTGCCGTTTCCAAAAGCCGCTAGGGCACCAGTGTTGGGTAGAATCATGCTGGCGTCACTTTGGGAAAAGATGCGTGACGAAGGCGGCACAAAGCTATCCGAGAAACCGCCAGGAGCCTGTCCATAACCATTCATCCCCTGCTGAGCATACCCATTCTGCATGTTAGGGTTAAAACCCTGTTGAGGATATCTATTCTGTGTGTTCGGATCAAAACCCTGCTGAGCATACCCGTTATGCATGTTCGGATCAAAACCCTGTTGAGGATATCCATTCTGCATGTTCGGATCAAAACTTTGCTGAGCATACCCATTCTGCATGTTCTGATTGAAACCCTGTTGAGGATATCTATTCTGCATATTGGGATCGAAACCTTGCTGAGCATACCCATTGTTCATGTTGGGATCGAAGCCAGGGGCAGCGTTCGCATTCATCATAGCCATGTTCATCTGGCCTGTCATGCCCTCAGTGCTTGATGCGCGTGTGCGCGACCAGGGGCGTGCCCCGCTTGGCTTCAGCTTCCCATCAGTTGTTG
>JBDTBU010000102.1:0-41724 GCA_039923935.1 Ktedonobacteraceae bacterium
GTGCCACTCTACCAAAGAAATAACCTCGCTTTTTTGAAGATCCTGTAGTTATTGTTCATCTTATCCATTATTAGATTGCCTTTTTAGGCGGGGTGAATGAGAATACTATAGTAGTTCATCTTGCAAATTGACGCCTTCACGTCAGGGATGGTAGAGTGAAAGCATAAAATACACGAACAAAGCAAGCTAATGAGAAATGAACTGCTCGACTGGTTCGCACGCGAGGGGCTGTTGCTGCAAAGCGTCGTCGCGAGTGCGGATGATCCCGACGATCCTGAGATGAAGATAGTGGTGCGTGCACCAATTATCGCTTTGAGCCGCCACCGCGACGATTTCCGCGAATGCTTGGACCCAGTGTCCTTTGGCTATCCTCAAGAGAGCCTGGACATGATGAATCTCGACGATTTTAATCAGTTTGTGGCACAATGGTTTGAGCGAGCCGTGGCGGCTGGTTTGGGACACTGTTTTGTATGCAACAAGCTCCTGGACCTGAGCGGCGAGAAGCCCTGGGACGCGGTTTTCGTCAGTCAGGAGTGGTATTGCTGGCTCCTGGTGCATTTTGATTGTAAACGGTACCTCAGCCGCGATCTCAAGGGACGTAATCCGTTTGAGGTGCCGCTGACGCAACCTGAATTTTTTGATCTACGTTTAGCATAAAGGCACGTTTGTATGGATAAGAATCATGTCGCGAATCTGCTGGAACAGGTATCTACCCTGCTGGAACTGAAAGAGGGGAGCAACGCTTTTGAAGTGCGAGCCTACCAGAACGCGGCCCGCGCAGTCAGTTCGCTGGAAGGCGATATCGAGGAGCTGAGCCGTACTGGCAAGCTCAAAGGCACGCCGGGCCTGGGCGCAACGCTTATCAAGCGTATTGACGAGATGGTGAAGACTGGCAAGCTGGCCTTTTACGATGAACTGGTCAGTGAGACGCCAGCGGTCAAACTGGCAATGCTGCGTATTTCGGGTGTGGGACCGAAGAAGATCAACGCGATCTATAGCCAACTACAGGTGAATTCCCTGGACGAACTGGTGAAGGCTTGTCAAGAGCATAAGGTCGCGGCACTGGCAGGTTTTGGCACAAAGACCGAAGACAAGATTTTACAGGGCATCGCCTTCTTAGCCCAGCACGCTGACCGCCATCTGTATTCCGAAGCCGAGGAGCAAGCGCAACAGGTCCAGGAGGCGCTTGCAACGGTGCCTGGCATTGTGCGTATGCAGGTTGCGGGTAGCTTGCGACGTAAACGCGAGACGGTCAAGGACATCGATATGGTGATTAGCGTAGCTGACGACGCGGGTGAAGCGGTACGGGCACAAATCATGGATGTTTTTACCAGCCAACCAGGTATCAAGGCTATCACTGGCAAGGGGCCAACTAAGTCCAGCGTCGTTTTGGGCAACGGGATCAATATGGATCTGCGCGTCGTTGGCGACAGCCAGTTCCCCTATACTCTGCACCATTTCACTGGCTCCAAAGAGCATCACATTCCCCTGCGCCGACGTGCACTCAGCCTGGGCATGACCATCAACGATTATGGCCTCTTTCGCGGTAAAGAAGCAGATCCGGCCAATCTCGTACCCTGCAAAGACGAGCATGAGTTTTACGCCGCGCTTGGCCTGGACTATATCGAGCCTGAGTTGCGTGAGGATATGGGCGAGATTGAGGCCGCCGCACAACATCAGTTGCCGAACCTCGTACAAGTAAGCGATCTCAAGGGCGTGCTACACGCGCACTCAACCTGGAGCGATGGGCACAATTCTATTCGCGAGATGGTCGAAGCCTGCCTGCAACGCGGCTTCACCTATCTGGGCATCACCGACCACAGCAAGGCCGCAGCCTACGCGGGCGGCCTAAACGAAGAGGCGCTGAAACGCCAGCACGAAGAGATTGAGAAGTTGCAAGCAGAGTACCAGGGGCGTATCCGCATCTTCAAGGGCATCGAATGCGATATCCTGCGTGATGGCACACTCGACTTCTCCGACGATGTCCTAGCTACCCTGGACTTCGTTGTAGCCTCGATTCACAGCCTGTTCACGCTTTCTCTGGCAGAGCAAACGCAGCGCATGGTACGAGCTATTGCCAATCCCTACGTCGATATTGTCGGCCATCCCACGGGACGTTTACTGCTCAACCGCGAGGGCTATCCGCTGGACCAGGATGCCATGATCGATGCCGCAGCCAAACATGGCGTGTGCATCGAGATCAACGCGCATCCCTCGCGCCTCGACCTCGATTGGCACTATCTACACCGAGCGCGTGACAAGGGCATCAAAATCCCCATCAATCCCGATGCCCACGCAACTGACGGCCTCGATGTCATGCGCTATGGCGTGAATATCGCACGCAAGGGCTGGCTGAGGGCTGGTGATGTGCTGAATACGATGGATGCGACGGAAGTTGGAGCGTTTTTCAAGGGGCGGCGTAAATAGCAGCATCTGTGGTGCTTCACTGATATTATTATGTGAGGATGGGTTTTCACGGGTGCAGCCCGCAAAAACCCATCCTCACATCTATTTCCCATTTTTAACTGCTGCGATCAAGAGAAACATAGGGCGGCGAGTTTCGTCCCGCATTTCGGGATGCTTGTCCAGCATTTCTTGCGTCGGCTGAGGTTCGGAGAGCTTCGTAATGGTGAAACCAGCGTCAATTAACGCATTTAGATGAGTAGCGACGGTACGATGATATTTGATAACATCATGGTCCAAAAATCTTGCCTGACGTGGACCTTCATCCTGGTAATGATCGACAGGCCAATGCAATCGCTCACTCTGCGGACCATAATACCAGTCTTGCGCAGCGAGCGCGGTGAAGACTGGATGCTCAACTGAGAGGACGAAGATGCCCTGCGGTACAAGGCAGTGATGCACTTTCTGACAGACGATGTCGAAGCGCTCGATATAATGAAGGGCAAGTGAACTTAACACCACGTCGAATTCCTCTGCGGGGAAGTCGATGTCTTCAATCGCAATCTGACGATACTCGATTGCGGAATCGTTGGTGCTCGCTCTGGCACGCGCAATCATCTTCTCTGAGAGGTCTACCCCTACAACTGATCGTGCCTGCTGTTCGCGAGCATATCGGCAATGCCAGCCAAAGCCGCAGCCAAGATCAAGCACGTTTTTTTCGCGTAGTTTGGGAAGCAACGCGCGGAAGGCTGGCCATTCACCAGCAGCATCCAGTCCACCAATTGAACGAGCCATCTGACTGTAATTGGCGAAGAATCTGGGATCATCATATTTGTTCTGCTTCATAAAACCAAAGTCTCCTCGCTTCATCTTACACTCTGTTTGCTCTTTTTGGAAAGGGGTAGTAGGATATGCTGATGGGTTTTTGTAAGCCACGCTCACAAAAACCCATCAGCATATCCTGTGATTTGCCTTCACATTGGAAGGGTCTCTTTCGAACTCAGCGTGCAGCATCTCCGAAGGAGAACGTTATTGCTCGGAGCGTGCGCTCCAGTCTTCGAGAGATGGCCCACCCCGGTTGTATGTGGTCGTATCCAGGACAGCTAACCAATCGAAATCGGTGAAGCTTTGGGCGCTGAGTGCTTCATAGGAACCGTTCTTCTGACTGCCAGAGCGAACCGGAAGTGCCGCCATTTCCTCTGCAGGAAGCCCTTGCCCTTGATGTGTGGGAATGAACCGCGCCGGTCCGGGAGCAGATGTGAACCGCGCCTCAAGTGTCCCGGCTTCTGGCTGGCCGATCCCGTTGGCTGGCGATTCACCTATGGCTGAACCGATGACGACATAGCGGTGCCCGAACATTTCATGCAGATGAGATCCAACGGGCCACCAGATCGCCGTCTCATTCCCCCATTGCCATTGCACCTTTCCACGCTTGAGATGGCTATTATGGGCAAAAGCCAAGACGTTGCCCCGACCCTGTTCACGGGAGACAATGTACACCAGATTCTCTGCCATCATTGCGGCACGTATGCCGAGCAGTCTGACCATCCGCTGGCTCGACGCTCGCGCCAGCTCCGCGTGAAAATTCAAGAGTTGGCGTGCCTCCACAGCATAGTGGACAGCCTCCAAATAGCACCTCTCGTCGCTCTTTGCGACCAGTTCGGGACGACGCACTCGCAGTTCTGAAATGAGTTCCTCCGTCTCAATGCGTAACGCCCTTGCCTCTGTTGACTGGCCTACGGCCTTCGTTGGATCGAGCATAGCCTCCGGATTCTCCCAGGCAGAGTCCTGTCCTAGTAGCGGATCAATGCGGTTGCGATACTCCTGGGCGCTGGCATCGTCAACTGAGCTGAGATAATCGAGCACAACGTGCAGTGTCTGGCGAGGACTATCTGTGCTGGGCACATCGGTTGGACCATCGAAACCATAGAAATGGAGTTTCCTCTGGTGAGCTGGATCAGCATTGTAGTGCCTCATCCACTCGACAAGTTCTCGATTCGCTTCAAGCTTTCCGAAACCGTGGCTAAAGCCAGTATCCTGCACTGCCTCATAGGATGCCGGACCGCGACCAAGCACGTATTCGTTGACGATGGGCCTCTGCGGAAAACTGCTCTCAATAGCAATAGCGCTGTAGCCATAGGCTTCTACAAGGCGTTGGAAGAGTTGGTTGCGCAGGACAAGCAACTCTTCCCCTCCATGAAGTGCTTCTCCAAAGCCAAGCAATTCTACCGCATCGCCAAGTGAATCGATCACCGTATCAACGGCGGCGTTGAACTCCGGGCGAGAATCGAGTGAGCATGGGATCGCCTCGTGTGCAATCCAGTCGTTAAATGTCGCATATACTGCTGCTGCATGTGCCATTGGTCTACCCTCCGTTGTTTTCACTGTACCATTCATTCAATGAGAAAGCTTCTCCTGCTGCTACTCTCTCCCATGCTCTCGTCTACCATCTGAGAGAGCCAGGCGCATCCGGGGGATGAGAGAGCCAGGCTTTTTCTGGATCACATCTCTACTGTATAACACAGATGCAAGAATAGAGGGTAGAAAGAGAGCCAGGAGAGTGCGTATGGATATACATGGATCAAAACAGGCTCAATATGCTTGGATTTCTGTGAGAGAACGAGGAGTGTATCTCAAAAAGCCTCAACCCCGTTCATGAGAGTTTTACAGGAAGCTTGTGTAAATTAAATCGCTCTGTGTCGTTGTTTTTTTGAGAATTCGATGGCGTATCAGCTCATCAGTTGTGCTTTTTACCCGTTTTTTGAGGACGTTGCAGGGTCTTTTTGTCGCTTGCTCAGTGTTTCGTCCAGTCTTCTGGAGTTAAAGCGAACACAAGTGCATCTTTGACAATCCTTTTCTTGCCTATGCATGAGTTAATATATGCTACACTCTAGCAAAGAAGCAAGCCATATGCAAATCATTGATAACATTTTGGCCACATATGAGATAATAGATCAGGTTGGGGAGTTGTTTCGGAGACAGTGTAAATAAAGCCACTCATACAGCAACATTGGCTGCACGATCCAATCAGAAAGGATTTATTCAAACTATGGTTATGTTGGAAACTTCGCGTTTGCTTTTACGGCCAATCGCTATTGAGAATCTACAAGAAAAATATCTGATTGGACGGCATCCCGATTACTATGAATTTGATGGCTTTGAGCGGCTTCCAGATGGTTCAAAACGTTCAAGGACACTGGAGGAAACGCGCAAAAAGTTGGAGGAGCGCATAGGGGAGTTTGCGCTCCAGGGGTTTGGGCAATGGGCTGTGGTGCTGAAAGAGACGCGGGCATTTATCGGCTGGGCTGGTTTGCAATTTTATCTGCTCGATCACGGCACGTATAGTACACCTGAAATCGAACTCTTTTACGGGTTGTCGCGAGTCTACTGGGGTCAGGGCTTAATCACCGAGGCTAGCGGAAAGTTGGTGCATTATGGTTTCCACACCCTCAAACTTCAACGGATTACTGGCTGTACAGCACGCCAGAATTTTCGCTCGCAGGCTGTTATGAAACGTATGGGCATGACTGTTGGCGCTCATCCATCGGAGTCGGAATCGCTGTTGGGAGTGCTGGATAATCCTGCTCTGGCTGGAATAACGCTTGGATAAGGAGATCAGCAACATGTTTGAGACTCTGCCTGAAAGGTTTTCTGTGTGTCGTCCCAGGATGGATGACGCACAACGCATTACTGAGATGCGCATCGCGTGTGATCTGGTGGATCGTGGTGAGGTGGCTTCGGATGCGGCTGCTTTGCGTACGTACTGGCAGCACCCCGGTTTTAACCTGGAGAGCGATGCTTGGTTGATTACTACGCCTGATGACCGCTTTGTGTGCTATGGCAGTATTCGCCATGATGTACCGACTCACATAATTGTGTTCCATTGGGTCCATCCCGACTTTCGGGATCGAGGTCTTGGCACGTATCTGTTGCGTGTGGCTGAGGCACGGGCACGCGCATGTATTGCGCAAGCCCCCGTTGATGCTCGTGTGAGCTTGGATGCATTTATCTCAGAGCGAAATAGCGCGGGGAAACGCTGCCTAGAGGAAGAAGGATTTGTAGTCATCCGGCACTCGTGGCAGATGAAACTTGAGATGAACGAGCCACCAGAGCCAGCGCAGTGGCCGGAAGGCATGACGGTACGCTCGTTTGTCCCTCAACAAGATGAGCAAGCCACTTACGAAACTGAGGAGGAGGCTTTTCAAGATCACTGGGGCCATATCCCAATGACTTTTGAGCAATGGACACAGGCAATCACGCAACAAGAGGATTTCGATCCGTCTCTGACCTTTCTCGTCACAGCAGGGGAGGAAATTGCCGCGCTCACCATCTGCGAATATTGGCTGGGCAAGGGTCTCGTTGGTACACTGGGAGTACGACGGAACTGGCGGCGCGGAGGTGTGGGTATGGCTCTTTTACGTCACGCTTTTGGAGCGTTTTACACGCGAGGGATACATACCATCACTCTCAACGTCGATGCTCAGAGCTTGACCGGCGCAACACGTCTCTATGAGCGGGCCGGGATGCATATTGCTCTGCTGGATCATCAGTATCAGAAAGAGCTTCGTGCGGGCAGAGAACTCAGCACTCAGACTATTGGCGATTAAATAAGAAGATTTATCCACAATTAGGCTGCATGTGAGATAATAGACCAGTGGTTTGTTGGCGTGTTGTTTGGAAAGGACAAATGTCTATGACAAAACAAGCAGAGTTAGCAGTGAGCTTGCGCGAAGTCACCGGAAAAGCGACGAAGCAACTGCGCAAGGCGGGCGTTATCCCGGCCAATATTTTTGGACACGGTGAACCCTCGCAATCGGTCCAAGTGGAAAGAACAGCCTTTGATGCGCTACGTCGAGGTCATGGCGCAACTGGCGTCATTGCCCTGCGCGTGGCAGGTGCAAAAAAGGTTGAGACGGCGTTGATCCGCCATGTGCAGCGAGAGCCGCGCGACGGGAAAATTTTGCACATTGACTTCTTTCGTGTGAATATGCGAGATCGCATTACCGCGAAAATCGCGCTGCACCTCACCGGAGTTGCACCTGGAGTCAAGCTTGAGGGCGGTATCTTGCTGCACCTTGTGGATACGCTAGAGGTAGAATGCACCGCCAGCGATATTGTGGAGGCTATTGAGGTTGATATCTCCGGCATGGAGCATCTCGATGATATGCTCCACGCCAAGGACGTGCCGTTGCCCCCAAACTATACCTTGATTACCGACGCGGAAGAGGCCGTGGTTAAGATCACACCACCACGCACCGAGAAGGTTGAAGAGGTTGCAGAGGCTCCTGCGGCGGCTGAAACTCCTGCTGCGGCTGCGAGTACTGAGGAAAAATAACCGGGAAACGAGCGATAGACATGCGCATTATGATTGTCACGGATCAGTATCCCCCGATGGTCGGGGGAGTACCAACGGTCACACGTCAACTGGCCCTCGATTTCGCGAATCGCGGCCATCAAATCTGGGTGGTCGCGCCAAGTTATGGCTCACGCGACAGCTACCGGGTCGAACAAAAAGTGCGTGTCTATCGCTTCTCTTCTTTTGAATGGCCAACCTATGGGGATCTGCGAATCGCCTTTTTGCCGTTTATACCGATTCGCAAACTACTGAAAAAAGCTGATCCTGATATTATCCATATTCATTCGCCTGTGGTGCTGGGCAATATCGCGCAAATGATGGCTGGTGGCCTGCGCAAGCCAGTTATCGTGACAAACCACTACATGCCCATTAATATTAGTCGCGCACTCACTACTGATTCGGTCTTTGGTAAATCGTTCAACAATGTGACCTATTCCTATCTCGTGCATTTCTATAACCGTTGTGAGTATGTTACAGCCCCTACACAAATAGCACTGAATTTTCTCTATGAGCATGGTTTGCGTGCACCTGCCCGCGCAATCTCGAATGGCATCGATCTCAAGCAGTTCTATCCAGGGCCACGCGATGAAGCGTTGCGGCAGCGTTTGAGCCTGCCCGTTGATCGCCCGTTGATCCTCTCAGTCAATCGTCTGAGCCATGAAAAGCGCATCCATATCTTGATCGAGGCTCTGGCACAGATGCAACATCCAGCCCACCTGGTAATTGCCAGTAGCGGGCCAGCCGAGGCCGAACTACGTGCGAAGGTCGATGAACTTCGGCTACAAGATCGCGTGACCTTCCTAGGCTTTATTGATGATGCCGATCTGGTTGCGCTCTATCGGCTAGCCGATGTTTTTGGGATTGCTTCCGAGGGCGATCTTCAAAGTTTGACCACCATGAACGCCTTGGCTTGCGGACTGCCAGTCGTGGCTGCGAATTCCGCAGCGCTCCCCGAATTAGTCCACCACGAGGAGAATGGCTTCCTGTTTGCGCCCGGCAATAGCCAGGAGATGGCGCGTTACCTGGATTTGTTAGTGAACGATGCGCAGTTGTGCCAGCGTATGAGCGTGCAAAGTCTAGAGATTATTGCGCCTCATAACCGAGTAAAAATCTTAGAGGAGTGGGAGACACTATATCGCCGCCTCTCCAACGAATTTATCGACGCCAAAGAACGTCGGCAGCGTTTGCGTCTCGCCCGCAAAAATCCATACTACCAGGGTCCCATCCCAAATCGTCCGCGCATCGTGCGTACTGGCCCACTCAATAGCGAATTGTGACGGAACCACCTTGTTGCTTGAATAAAATACCCCTCATCGACAATTTTGTTCTCAACGTTGTTCCGCATGAGTGCGCGAAAGGGACATTGATGATTGAAATTGCTCCTTGCAGCCCGAATAGTTCAGGTGTACAATCAGTGGGAATGCACGAACGACGAGGAGAGCCATGCGACAGTATTTCACCTATCTCAAGATATTTTTTCTAGCCATTTTTTGTGCAAGCCTGCTTCTGCTTGGAAGTTGGTTGCCTTTGGCTGGGCCTGTGCTGACCGTCTCGGCCCATAGCTTTGTGATTGGCTCAGAGCCTGTGGATGGCTCGACGGTCAGCAAGGCTCCGTCGGTGGTGCGGATCTTTTTTGATGCTCCCATTGCCTCAGCCAGTCAAGCCAATGTGTATGCCTTTCCGCCGGGTGGACCCGCCAATGGCCTGCTGGTGAATGCCGGGCAGAGCAGCATCAACGCCAATAATTCGCGTGAACTGGATACTGCACTGCTCCCAGCGAACAAGCTGCCACAAGGTGGGTATGAAGTACGCTGGACCGCGCTCTCGTTGACCGATGGGCATACGACCAGTGGGCTAATTGGCTTTAATCTGGGGCAATCCAGCACTGGGGCCGCTGGCATACCAAAGCTAGGACCGAGCACCAGCAACTATTTCCCGCAGCTTAATCTCCAAGGAACGCTAGCGGTGGCCTGGGATTGGCTGGTCCTGCTCGCGCTGTTCTTCTGGGTTGGCATTGTTGTGAGCGAGTATTTCATCGTGCCACACTCAGCCTCAGCCACGTTCCTGGCGCAAGCACGTAAGCATTCCAGGTCGTCCCAGACCTTGTATCTGGCGGCGTTGCTGGCTGGTGAGGTACTCAATCTGATTCTGCGCTCTATGACGTTTACCTCGACGCTCACAGACACGCGCATCAACGTGGATGGGCTGAGCCAGATTGTGTTGCATACACACTATGGGTGGCTCTGGCTGGTGCGCGTGAGCCTGCTTGTGTTGGCTCTGCTTTTGCTGGGATGGAACTCGTACCGTCAACGTCAATTTCAGGATAGCTCGACTGGATCAGTATCCGTGTCCAGCCAGGCTAGCCGCAGCTTTAGGCAATTGCGCCAGCAGGCTCGCCAGGAAAACGCACTGGGGATGTCGGCTAAGCCTGTGCCAACACCCATGCCCACGCGTTCGCAGGCTAGAGTGACCGACGCTGTAGCTGCACCCGCACGCAGCACGACGGCTGCACTGCCCAGAATTACCAGATCCATAGAAACTCCTGCCCACACACCTGGAGCCTGGCAGATGCTTGTTGAACTCGTTCTGGCTGCTCTTGTGATGCTGACCCTGGTGCTCTCGAACGAGATAACGCAACTGACGGCGCTTCCCATCAGTGTGGGCGTGCTCATGTGGCTTGGGTTAGCAGCTCAGGGCATCTGGTTTGGTTGCATCGCCTATCTGGGCCTGATCCTGTTGCCATTGTTGCCTAAAGCTGACCCGGATCATCACGCTGAAACCTTGGTGCGCACACTGAAATGTGCATTGCCGTGGCTGCTCTCCGCGCTTAGCGTGCTGTTGGTGAGCGGTCTCGTGTTGGGCGAAGCAACCATTCAGGTGCCTGAACAACTGCTGAACGATCCCTATGGACGTGCTTTCCTAGTACGGGCCTTGCTGATCCTGCTGATGTTGATTTTTACTGGCTATACACTCTTCTTCCTTTTGCCCAAGCTCCAGCGCCAAACAGTGTTGCTACCTGTAGTGGATGCCGAGATGCCTGCACGCCGCACGCGTACATTTGCGCTCGAACGAACCGAACGCACGATCAAACGCGCTCTGCACACACTCACCTGTCTGGCAGCCGCTACGCTGCTCTGTGTGGCCGTTATGAACTTTTTCGCGCCGCCTGTAGTCTTGCCCAATCTGGACTACTCCGCGCTGGTAAATTTGGTTCCTACCACAAGCAATCCAGCGCCACCAGCGAGCCAAACGCAACAAGCTGGCGGCCTCACCGCAACCCTTCAGGTGCTACCAGCGCACGCGGGCGTCACGAATACTGTGTTGTTGACCCTAAGTGATGCGCAGGGCAAAGCCGTGACTGATGCCACCGTCAAATTGAGCATTGACATGGCAATTATGAACATGGGCACGGCCAGCGAGACGCTACCAAGCGGCAACGCGACCTATACCGCAAGCTTTACAGCCAGCCAAGCATTTTCGATGGCGGGTCCGTGGACGCTTCAAATCGAGGTGGATCGGCCAGACCAGCCGCCAGTATCGATGACGTTTCAGGTGTTGGTGGCATAGGAGCAGCCCAGGAGTTGATCTGTCTGGAACAACCCCTACCTCTCCACTCAAAGAACTCACCACTTTTGCAGGCTTCGACGAACTGCGATGAGCAGAGGGGTCAGGAAAAGAACAGATTACCATTGCGGAGCAGAGGGATCTGAGTCAGATCTTTTATCTTGACAAGGGAACGTATTCAGTTCCTCTCCTCGTGGGTGGATATGTTGAAGCGACCTCAATGCTCACATTTACTGCTTTCCCATTACTTCTTCGCGTTTCCAGGTAGCTGCTGCGATGGCGATCAGCAGGGCGTCGAGCACGAAAATAGCCAGGATGCCGAGCGCGAAGGTCCAGAGACCCCAGGCACTAGCGGCAAAGAGTAGCCCGAACAGACCCACCCAGAGCACCACCAGGATCAGCGAGCTATAGTTCTGAGCAGCTTGGAAGGTGGTCACACGCGAGGAGATAATGCTGGCTAGGCCAGTTCCGAAAATGGTGATCGCTGGAATGGCCAACAGAATCAACAGGGTCAGACCCAGAGGCAACAGCGCTAGCTTGTCGAAGCCGAACAGTAGAGCAATCTCGGCCAGATAGGCGAGGATGGCTATGAGTGAGAGCGCGAGAGCCGGTAGCACCGATCCCAGTACTTTGCCCGCGAACAGGGCAGTGTTGGAAGCTGGCGTAACGAGCAGAGGCGTTAGGCAACCGCGCTCTTTATCACCGGCAAAGACGCCTGAAGCGATACCAATAGCGGGCGTTGAGGGCATCAGGCCAGCCCAGAGCAAGTAAAAGGCCATGATAGTACCAACGAAAATGCGCTCCGATGGCGAAGTGGCAGTCATAACGTCGCGTAACGAGAAAAGCACGATTACCAGCGGAAAGATGACTGAGAAACCCGCCAAAATCAGGGTCGAGCGGTTGCGTACAGCCTCATCCATCTGTCGCCAGGCGATCAGCCAGATCATATGCAGAGTTGCAGGCGGGGTATATCGAGCATGGTTGGGCATATGTTGTTCGTGTATGAGCATTTTTATCCTCTTTGCAGCGACGGAACTGTATCAAGCATAGCCTGGGGAGCAACTGCATCAAGCGCACCCATGCCCATAGCTGAGACATAGACATCTTCCAAACTCCGCGTTGTGCACGTCATCGAGACGACCTGTGCGCCATGCTGGACCAACAGCGCCAGCACTTGCGGATTGACGTTACGCGGCTGCGCAGTATAGTACTCCAGCTTGGAAGTGGTCTCCACCGTGTCAGTGCCCTCAGTGAGCCAGCTTGGTGAGCTGAGATAAGCAACCGCGCTCAACGCATTCAGTGCGACAGGTGTGTTATCGGCGAACTCAATCTCCACGCGTGTCTCGCCAGTCGCCTGTGCGCGTAGGGCTGTGGGCGTATCGCAGGCCACGATGCGACCCTGGCGCATAATTGCCACGGTGTCGGCTAGACGCTCAGCCTCGTCGAGATCGTGCGTGCAGAGAATGATGCTGCGGCTAGAATGTTTGAGTTCGGTAATCAGCTCACGGACACTGCGGGCCGCCAGGGGATCGAGGCCGGAAGTCGGCTCATCGAGGAAGAGCACAGACGGATCGTGGATCAGCGCCCTCGCCAGGGCTACTTTCTGCTTCATGCCTTTGGAGAAGCCGATCATCTTTTTGCGACGCTGATTTGTCAGGTCAAAAAATTCCAGCCAGCGTTCGATCTGGCGTGTACGCTCGGCTGCGGGCATACCGTAGACCTTGCCAAAGAAATCCAGGTAATCGAACAAGGGCATCTGCTCGAAAAGGCCAGGCACATCGGTCACGAGGCCAACGCAGGCACGCAGGGCGTCGGCCTCGCTGCGAATATTGTAGCCTGCCACGCTGGCGTCGCCTCTGGTGGGGGCTAGTAGACCTGCCAGCATACGCACCGTCGTCGTTTTGCCCGCGCCGTTGGGTCCGAGCAGCGCCAAGATTGCGCCATCTGGGACAGAAAAAGTCACATCCGTCACCGCCACAAAAGTACCGAAGAGCCTGGTCAAGCCCTGAGCTTCGATCATGTGTTGTCAGCCTTTCTCAATATGTAGAGATTTTATCACATATTCAGTTCAGCGAGATCGTACCGCCCAGAAGTAGGCTGGTGGAAGATGCACATGGTACGCTGGCATTGCTGCCAATTGTGGCCTGCATGACGGTGAACTTGCCAGTCAGGACACCGTTGAGCTTCGCGTTCACGGCTTGCTCGATTTGCTGGTTATAGCTATTCACAGGGAAATTGATCAGGTCGTGCAAAAGTTGGAGATCCGTGTTCTGAACGCGCCCAACTAGATTGCCGTTAGACGCGCCTGGGGCCAGGGTGGAAACTGCTGTGCCAAAGCCGAAACTATACCAGGAGATATCGCTCGTAAGCGTCAGATTGCTACCTTGCACGCCAAGCCGAATATTTGAAGCCGTGAAATTGTTACCGATAGCCAATGTACCAATACTGCTGCCCAATTGAGCCAACGACGAAGCTGGTAACTCGATATAAGCCGTCGGTTTTGGAGAGGTCGCGTGTCGCTGGGTCAGGCCAGAAGTCGAGAGGGCGACTCGTTGAGCTGGCTTGGTACCAGAGACAGCGGTGTTTTGTTGGCCTAACGAAAGCGGGAATTTCAGGTTGATGTTCAGATCAGAATCTCCACAATTTGGCGTCATAGCAATAGTATTGAGCGCACCAATGGTCATATGGAAGGTCGTGAGGGGACCGTTGAGCAAGCTCGGTTGACCATCGGCGGCTGGCAGCGCCGTGACCTGAATGGTCGAGGCGTCAAGAACACTCAAGCCGATGACAATACTGGTTGTCGTGGCCTGGGGATCGCCAGGATAGAGGCTCAGGTTGATGATTGCCAACAGCCCATTAGGCTGCGGAACCACGCTGAGCAGCACCGCAGACGGTTGGAGCAGCGCATTAGCCATTTGCGTAGCCCAACCCTGATTTTGCTGCGGCATCTTGCTCACCATACCAGCAATCGCTTTGCCCATGATCTGTGGCAGTTGTGCATTCAGGTCGTTCTGGAATAACGGCTGCAACAGTGCATTTGTCAGATATACATTTGCATTAACAGACGTTGTGGAACGAGTGTGGTCAACAGGAGTGCTCAACGCTGAAACCTGGGCCGGACTATAGAGCAACGCGCACAGTACGAGCACAGTCAGGAGTACGCCGGATACTTGAAAATGATGTTTTAACCGCATATGACACCTCCTGAGCCTAACCTGGCAACAACTTATTCAGATCAACGGGTTGAGTATAGCATAGTACAGAGGGTATAGGCTGGGCCGCGATCCCCTGAACTGGCTGGGCCGCGATCAGCAAGGTCAACATTTCCACACCGTTGCCACAGGCCACGGTTGAACTGGTATGTACTGCGACAAGTTTCGCGCCCTTGAGCTGGCCGTGTAGAGCAGGCATAACCGTCGTGAGTAAAAGCTGGTTCAGGGCATCTTGCATACTGGCGGCAGAGGTTGGACCAGCGTCGAGGCCATCACGCTTGAGATGTTGCACTTTGAGCGCAATGTTCTGCTGCGAGTCCAACCCAATCGTCGTATCCATTTCCACAGGCAGGACACGATGTAGGCCACTGACGCTGATAGTCAGGTCCAGCGTGAGCACCAGGCCATCGTTGGGCATAGGGCTAGCCTGGATATTGCTCAGCGCACTGCCCTGGGTGCCAAGTTGCGAGGCAAAAATCGAAGTCAGAGCCAGATTGTTCACGGCCAGTTCAAACATACGTACGCCAGCCACAGGTGTGGCAGTCGCAGTTGGGCCTATGGTGGCGTGAGCGTCTGGGTGGCTCGCGTTATACGCGAATCCAGCCAGGAGAGCAGTGCCGATCAGCAGCAGAGTTAGCAGACCACCTACCAGCCCAAAGATCAAACGGCGGCGCGACTTACGCCCACCGTGCTGTTGTGTGCTCACAAGCGGCGCGACTGGCGCAAACTCAGTAGGGAACGGATCGTCGTTTAGCGGGGCCGTAGTCATGAGAACGAGCGGGGCCACAACAGCGTCAGTGTTGTCCTGGACTGGCTGAGTAACTTGAATGAGATCAGGAACCAGGGTTGACTCAAGTTCTAGTAGCGTCTCTGTTGGAACTGGTTTGCGGCCCCACAGGAAGAGCGCTGGCACGATACCGATCAGGATGAGGACCATCGTCGCGAAAAAGATCGCGTTATAGACGGTGTGAGCGGATTGAATCACATGGATGATATAATCGTGCTGCCACTGTTGAAGCTGCGCAGGCGGTGCGCCAAAGGGCAGCGAACGAAACTGCCCGGCCAGTTGCTTAAAATAGGCCAAGCCCCAGGCGGTTAGCGCAGCCAGGCCCAAAATCATACCAACCATGCGCAAAGCGGTCACTATGGCTGCGCCCATGCCAGCTTGTGTCGAGCGTGCTGCATTCAGCGCCGTTGTGCTGATTGGCGCGATCACCAGACCAAAGCCGAAACCAGCCGTCATGGTGCTGAGTGTAATCAACGTCCAATCAACACTAATGGGCCAGCGGCTCATGAAGTAGAAGCCCAGAGCGGTGAAAAGCAGGCCAACGACACCGATGATACGGCAGGAAAGGCGACTGCACAGCCAGCCCCCCAGAAGTGCTCCAATGGGGATCATCACCGTCATACGCAGGAGGGCTAGACCACTGACCAGAGGCATATCAGCGGGCGCAACAACCCCGCTGAGAACCGTATTCACATACAGTGGAATATCGGCCATAGCAATAATCAGCCCCACGCCAACGATCAGGCTGACTAGCGAGGCCGCGCTAAAGGGCAAGCGTTTGAAGAGTGAGAGATCGACCACAGGCCAACGCTTCTCCCGCACCAACGCGACATGTGGTTTGTGCAGCGAGAAGCGTAGTACGCGCCAGCTTTTGAGCAACCCCAGGAGAACGAAGAGCACCAAAAAGATGATAGCTAGGACCAATAAGAACGGGTTATTTTGTGGGGCGCTGCTACCGAGTGTACTGGGACCAAGGTCGGTACCTTGCTGCGATAGGCCAAGGCTCAGGCAGGTCAGAGCGATACCAAGCAGGGTCGCGCCTAACCAATCGATGCCTTCATGCCGACGCTGATTTTTGGGTATAAAGAACACCACGCCGATCATTAGCACTAGCACAATCGGCACGTTGAGGGAGAAAATCGAGGTCCAGCCCAGCGTCGAAACGAGCAACGCACCATACAACGGGCCTACCACGCCACCAGCCTCAGTCACCGCACCAATGATGCCCAGAGCCAGGGCCAGACGTTTCTGTCCATAGAAATCGCTCACCACAGCCATGGCTATGGGCACAACTGCGCCCCCACCAATCGCCTGAACGAAACGCGCCGAAACCAGCCAGATCAGGCCCGGTGAACTCGTATCGATGCCAAAATTGTTGAGAAAACTGATATCCACCGTCTGACCCAGCATCGGGGCCAATGCGCAAAAAATCGAACCCACCCCAAAGATTGCAAGACAGAGCAACAGAATACGCCGCCGCCCGAAAATATCCGAGACGCGGCCCATCAACGGCATCACGATCACAAAACCCAACAGATACGCGCTGATAATCCAGGCCGCGTGATCCAACTGCGTAATCGGAACGTTAATACCGGGATCAACGATAATTCTTGGCAGAGCAGTTACCACCACCGTCTGATCCATCGACGTAAGGAAAACGCTGACACAGGCCACACACAAGGCAGCCAGAGCCAGACGCTTCTCCGCCGGATTGGCAGGAGTTTTTTCGGACTGAGCAAACATGCTCAACGCGCTGCTCATACGCCCGCGCTGTGCAACAGGCGTACTCGGCAGCACAGTCTGATCGTCATAAACATCTGGCCGACTGAGAGTCGCAGATGCATTCTGCTCGTCATTGAATGGTTCCATTAGTCCTCCGTACAAAGATGAAGGAATCGCTCATTATTATTGCCCCTATTACTATGTAGACGAACAATGTTGTCTATAGTCTCAGAGTTTCAGACACAAAAAACCAGATTGATACAAGTGGAATAAGAGTATTGCTACACAAATCAACGCTCTGCACGAACGTTTTTCGGGGAAGCAGTGGCTAGTGGGCCAACTGGCAAAAACTCACCATCGATTGAAGGCCCATTGAGCCTGACAAGCCAATTGAGTTTACAACCCACGAGTAATGGGAGATCACAAGACATGTTCGCTGTTCAGTCGAATTTGATAGACTTTTTTGCCAATGCTCTTCTTCGTGCTATACTATTTAGTGTCAAATCACGCTGGAAATACTGCCATTTGTGATAGGCAGATTGCGATGGTTCAGAAAGGAAGGTGCATTATCGGCCAGATTCTACATATCAATATCCCGACACCAGCGGGGCATCTGGAAGGCATTCTCAAGCCTGAAGAGGAATACACTCAGCCGTATTATGCTGCTCTTGTCTGCCATCCGCATCCTTTGGGCGGCGGGACCATGCACAATAAAGTGGTATTTAAAACCGCCCAGGTACTGCAAACGTTGGGTTTACCGACCTTGCGCTTTAATTTTCGCGGCGTGGGGCACAGTACAGGTATCTACGATGAAGGGCGTGGCGAGATGGACGACGTACGCTACGCTCTGGAATTTATCAGTCACCGTTACCCTGGCTTACCTGTGATCCTGGCAGGTTTCTCCTTTGGAGCCTGGGTAGGCTTACGCGTGGCTTGCGAGGATGACCGCGTGCAGGCGATGATCGGTCTTGGCACACCAGCACGTATGTTTGGCTACGAACACCTTGAGGATTGTCATAAGCCCAAGCTCTTTATTCACGGCACGCTGGACGAACTGGCACCCTTTGACCAGGCTCACCACTGGTTTGAGCGCGTGCCAGCTCCAAAAGTGATGATCCCGGTTGAGGGTGCAGACCACTTCTTTCAGGATCGTATGGACGAGGTACAAGCAATGATTACCAGCTTTACACGAAGCATTATTGGCTAAGAGAAGGTGCTGGCATGTTGTGCACAAGCCAACAGAATGCTGTTTGCACACATTTCGCCAGCGCCTGACCCTTTTTACTTTTTTAAACGTAACCATTCTTCGGATCAGGACAAATTATCGTCTTATTTCCCTACATTAAAGCGAAAGTGCGCGATATCCCCATCCTGAATGATATACTCTTTGCCCTCTAGACGTTGCAAACCCTTCTTCGAGGCTGCTGCGAAAGAGCCGCAGGCCATGAAGTCCTCGAAGCGTGTGACCTCCGCCCGAATAAAGCCACGTTCGATGTCAGAGTGGATCTTGCCAGCCGCTTCGGGAGCTTTCGCGCCCTTCGTGACGGTCCAGGCGCGTACCTCGTCCTCGCCAGCGGTCAAGAAGGTGATGAGATTAAGCAAGCGATATCCGACCTGGATTACACGGTCAGCACCTAGCTTGGGCAGACCCAACGACTCTAGATATTCTGCCGCATCCTCGGCTGGCAGTTCGACCAGATCAGCTTCTAGACGTGCCGAGACTGCCGCAATTTCCGCGCCCTCAGCTTTGGCCCGCTGAGCAATTTTCGCAACACCCTGAAGTTCGCTAGCGAGCGCGGGCACGTCCACTGGCTGGCCCGCAGCAATCTTCTCCAGCAATTCGTTAGCCTCTCCCAACGTGTCCTCGCTCACGTTCAGTACATACATACGCGGCTTGAGGGTCAGCAAGAAGAGTTCGGTTAGTGCGGCACGTTCCTGGGAGTCCAGTTCGATTTGGCTGACCATTTTTAGCTCGTTGAGCGCCTCCTGTAGCTTACGCAGCGTCGCCACTTCGTACACATATTTCTTATCGCCCGATTTCGCGGCCTTCGTCGAACGTTCGATGCGTCGATCAACGCTCGTCAGATCTGTCAGCACCAACTCGGTGTTGAGGCTATCGAGGTCGCGGTTGGGATCGATGGTGTTGTAGACGTGCGGCACGTTGCTATTCTCGAACGTACGCAACACAATCGCCAGCGCGTCTGCGTTGCGAATATGCCCAATAAACTCTGCGCTCAAACCCTGGCGCTTCTCGCCGCTCTCCTGGGTATGCTGGCCTACACCAGCTACGTCCACAAACTCGACGGTGGTGGGCGTGACTTTCTTGGGCTGGAAAATATCAGCCAGTGGTTGCAGACGCGGATCGGGCACCTGCACCATTGCCAGATTGGCCTGTACTGTGCTGGTAGCGTATCCGCTAATCGGCGCGTTTGCCCGCGTCAGGGCGTTAAATAAGGTTGTTTTCCCGCTCTGGGGAAGTCCAATAATACCAATCGTCAGTGCCATATCTCATCCTCTAAGCAAGGCTACACTTGTAGCCCACATGTTTTTATTTCAAAAAGTGCTAGGAAAAACTTCCCCTATTATCTCATACCTTACAACTACATAGTAGGCAAGTTTCGTTCTGACATAAGAGCTAGACAGATGAATCCAACACAATAACATTGACAATATTTGCCAAAAAATGGCATACTATACCAAAGGAGGAACACAGCCCATGACAACGATGAATATCTCACTACCAGAAAACCTCAAGGGGTTTGTTGATACCCAGGTGGAGCAAGGCGGCTACAGCACCTCCAGCGAGTACATCAGGGAGCTTATCCGGTCAGATCAGAAAAAAAAGCTGGAACAAAGGCTGAACAGTTTACTGTTAGAGGGGCTGGAATCCGGGGAACCGATCCTTGTTGATGCAGCCTATTGGGAGGCGAAGAAACGCAAGCTGCTGGGTGAAGCATGAAACCCATTCGTATCATGCCAAAGGCCGACAATGATGTTGACACGTGTGCCGAATGGATAGAAAAAGAGCACCCAGCGGCAGCCCTCCGGTTTCTCGAAGCACTAGATCGGACGTATACGACTGTGTCGCAAATGCCAGGAATAGGCTCACGGCGCTACGCGAACATCTCCCTGTTGCCTGGTGTGAGAATGATAAAGGTCAAGGGATTTGAGAACTACTTGATCTTCTACCTGGAGCGCGAAGTTTCCATTGATATCGTCCGTATATTGCACAGTTCACGAGATATACCAAAAAACCTGCAATCTCCAGAGTAGGCAACAATAAGCCTGAACAAAAAGATGAGGAAATTGTTCCCGCTAAGCTAGAACGAAGCGAGCTGCGACCCTTGCTCACAAAGCTTGCGTTTGTTAAAGCAAAAGGCAAAGCCGGATGGTTGCTTGCCTTGACGTTATCTGAGCCACACATTACAATACATATACAAAAGCTGTTCGCAAAAAAGTTGGAGGTACATTTCTATGCCATTGTATGAATATCGTTGCTCAGATTGTAAAGCAAAATTTGAACTGCTGGTCAGCTATCAGCACGCCGACGACATGGTTTGTACCAAATGTCACAGTGAGCATGTGCGCCGTCTCCTCTCCGTTTTCTCCACGACCGGGAAGATGGGAGAAAGCGGGGGCTATGGCGATTTCGATTCCCCTACGGATGGCGGTAGTTGTGGATGTGGCGGCGGCGATTGCGGCTGCCACTAAATAGATTTCAAGGTTCCTATGTTTGACAAAACAAGTTATCGGCGTGGCGTGCTAGAAGGCGTGATCCTCTACACGCTGGGCCGCTTGGGCGTTTTGATTGCGCCCGCTGCTTTCATTCGGGTATCTGACTGGGCAGTGGTCGCGGCCCCCGTGTGTTTTCTCTTTTTCCAATTCCTGCTGGCACCCTTCTGGGCCACACGCAGGATCAAGCAGTTTGGTAAACGCGAACGTCTGAGCAAACGCTTCTGGTTGCTTGGCCCCCGCTTGGCTGCAAGTTGCCTGGGCATCGATATCGTGATCTCGCTGGTCGCGGGCTTGGCTATTTATAGCTTTGACGGCGTGCAGCAAGGACCGGCTCTCACGCGTTTCTTCGCTCATGGGGCTAGTCATCTCAGCTTGTTGGACTTCGGTTTCTATGAGTTGAAAAATGCTGCTCTGCTATTCTCACTCTCTATACTTAGTGTAATCTGCACGCGCTTGGCCCAGAATGGCTTTTTGCGTTTCACGATGCCAGCGGGAGGCAATCGCGTCACACTCTAATATTGCGAATAAGTCATGAACCCCGGCCTGAAGGCGCGGGGCTTGGAGGTGGGCTTGCCCATCTCTGAGTCCTGATGATACTGTTGAGGGAATAATTAATTATGCTAGCTCACAATGGAAATGAGAACCCGGCACACAGTCTTGAAACATTGCGTGAATTTGCCACACGCGAGCAGCTCGAAACGCCTGAAACATATTGTACTGCCCTCGATGCTGTTCTAGCTCTTCTCTCCACGCAAGATGGTCTGGTCCAATTGCAAGATTTGCCAACTATCGTCATCCCCGATCTACACGCCCGCCGCGCCCTGCTGATCGCCATTTTCAGCACCCAGCTTGCCAACGGTCCTTATGCTGGGCGTCAGGTCTTTGACCTTTTACAGCAAGGGCTGCTCAATGTGGTTTGCGTTGGCGATATTGTGCATTCGGAAGAGCGTTCGGACTGGGTAATCAATCTGGATGGTGAGTGGACTGCTGAGCTATTGAATAAAGAGATGGTGCGCTCGCTTGGCGCGGGTGCTATGATTATGTACCTCAAGACACAATATCCCGTACACTTCCACTGTCTACGTGGCAACCACGACGATATTGCGGGCGAACTGGCCGCAGACTTCAGAAAGTTCGTGGGCCTGAAATATGAAAACGATGAGCTAGTCTTTGTCGATGGTCGTCCCGTTCTTACCGGCGATAAGGGCGAATCCAAGCTCGTACGAGAGTGGGTGCTCAACCGAGAAGGTTGGGGCCAGCCATTCCTGGAAACGTGGGCACGCTTTGAAAGCGCGTTGCCACTGTTCGCACAAGCGCCCTACTATGTCATCAGCCACACACTACCCCACATCCCGCTGACCGCAGCCGAGATCCGCGATCCCCACAGAGCACGCGAAGTCTCGTTAGAGCTGACCTCACGCCGTGGCATCAACGAGACAGCCATTACCGGAACTCTGGAAAATCTGGGCCTGCAAGAAACGACGCAACGCTGGTTCCATGGACACAGCCAAGTTCCCCCAGAAGTCAACGGCGGCAAATACGAAGAGAGCCTGGATGGTCTGATCGTGCGCCTGAACAACCCCAAACAGCACGTCTTTGCCTATGTGCCCGCCTCACAGGACGAACGCCGCTTTGATCCTGCGCAGGATGTGTTTATCAAAGCTCCAGCAGAAGAGACGTTTCATAGCTAAACGACCAGCATGTAAAGCTACCAAAGAGATGCAAAAAACCTCTGATTTGAAGTGCAAGAAACGGATAGCTTGCCACCTTCCTTCTGGTTTATCATGAGAGCAGACAAATTGAGAGAGCAAACATTTGAAAGCCAGGGGGAAACCATGTACGAAGAAAAATGCTGGCAAGCTGTGCTGGAGCGCGATAGCCAGGCCAATGGTACGTTTGTGTATGCCGTGCGTTCAACGGGCATCTATTGTAAGCCATCGTGTCCCTCGCGCAAACCGTCACGTGAGCAGGTGGCGTTCTTTGCCGAACCACAGTTGGCTGAACTGGCGGGCTTCCGGGCTTGCCGACGCTGCTTGCCGCGTGAGAACGAGGGTGACGCGCACATAGAACTAGTTCAGCGGGCCTGCCGCTATATCGAGCAACATCTTGACGAAACGTTGCGCTTGGAACAATTGGGCGCGGAACTGGGGCTGAGTCAGGCGTACGCGCAGCGGCTCTTTAAACGCGTGCTGGGCATCTCGCCGCGCCAGTACGCGGAGGCGCAACGCCTGGAACATCTCAAAAACCAACTCAAGGACGGCGTATCTGTAACGCGCACGTTATACGAAGTTGGGTATAGCTCTAGCAGCCGCTTGTATGAGCGTGCGCCTGGGCAACTGGGCATGACGCCCACCACGTATCAACGCGGCGGCGCAGGCATGCACATCATCTATACGATTGTCGATTCACCGTTGGGTCGCCTGCTGGTCGCGGCCACCGCACGCGGGATTTGTCGCATTGGTCTGCACGACAGTGACGAGGTTTTAGAGCAGACCCTTCAGCATGAATATCCCGCTGCTGAGCTTCTTCGGGATGGCACATCCCTGGGAGCATGGCTAGAGGCGCTGATTCGTTATCTTGCGGGCGATCAGCCGCACCTGGATTTGCCACTGGATATTCGCGCCACTGCCTTCCAATGGCGCGTCTGGCAAGAGTTGCGCACCGTCCCCTATGGCGAGACGCGTTCGTACAGCGAGATCGCCAGCGCCATTGGCCAACCAAAAGCGCGACGGGCTGTCGCGCAAGCGTGCAAACAGAACCCGGTCCCACTCGTCATCCCCTGCCATCGCATTGTGCGCGGAGACGGCGGCTCTGGCGGCTATCGTTGGGGTGCTGAACGCAAAAAACAATTGCTTGCGCAAGAGGCGGGGCAAGTCCGCGAGGAAACCGCCAGCAATTGAAGCGCATAACGCACACATCCCTCTCAAAAAGCAGGCCAATCTCGCGAAAGAAAGACATACTTGGCTGTAGGGGCAGAGATTGCTCTTATGGTACTGTTATATATAGAGACAAAAGACGCCAAGGAAACGCAAGATCCGTTTCATTGGCGTCAAGTATGGCTATGGGAATTCATAACCAAAACAGAATGGGATTTCTGATGAGTACGCACCGAATTGATATCACGCCAATAAAAGTTGCATCCAACGACGGAGCAACCACCAATCTACCGAAAAATTCGCTCGCTATTATTGTCGCGTTAATTTTGGTATACATTATCTGGGGCACAACCTATTTCGCTCAGTTCGTCGCCCTCTCAGGTTTTCCGCCTTTCCTGCTTGCAGGTGTGCGCTTCCTGATTGCGGGTAGTGTGATGATGGCCTTTTTGCGTGCGCGTGGGGCGAGTATGCCCACGCGGAAACAATGGCTTGGCTCAACGCTGATCGGCGCTCTACTGTTCCTGGGTGGGAGTGGTGGTGTGACCTTCGCTGAGCAGTGGGTCACGAGCGGGCTGGCTGCTGTAGCCACTGGCGCTATGCCGCTATGGATTGCGCTTTTCGCGGGACTCTTTGGCCGCTGGCCAACGCGCATAGAATGGTATGGGTTGATCGTAGGTTTCGCCGGGTTGATCCTGCTCAACCTGGGCCACGGCATCTCAGCAGCGAACGTGTTGGGACCAATTGTCCTACTCATCTCGCCCATTTGCTGGGCCTTTGGCTCAATCTTGAGTCAGCGCCTAGCACAGCCCAAGGGAGCTATGGCAAGCGCGGCCCAACTTCTGTGCGGTGGCGTTGTGTTGCTGATCGTTGGTCTGGGCAGCGGTGAGCATGTGACCCACGCTCCATCAGCAACCGCCATCTGGGCCATGCTCTTCTTGATTGTAGGTGGTTCGCTGGTTGGTTTCACTGCCTATGGCTACCTGCTGAGCCATGTACGCCCATCGCTAGCCACCAGCTATGCCTATGTCAATCCGGTTATCGCTGTCGGCCTGGGCGTTTGGTTCAACGGCGAACATATCACTCTGTCAGGTATCCTGGCGACGCTTGTAATCCTGAGCGGTGTTGTGCTCGTCACGATGGGCCGCATCCACAAACACTAGATCAGATGAAATATTCGCCCGCTTTCTGGTGTTCTGATTTGAAGGTCAGCCGTTCTGTGTCGTATCGTATAGCTGAGCAATGATACATCTATTTGCACGCAGCAATCAACACGCGGTAATGAAGAGGAACGGTTCTACAGAAGATTTCAGATTGGAGAAACGTATACATGGCAGAGATCAGTATGCAAGGCAAAATTTGTCTCGTCACGGGCAGCAATTCGGGCATTGGCAAAGTCACGGTCAGAGAACTGGCCAGGATGGGTGCAACAGTTGTTATGCTTTGTCGCAATCGCGCCAAAGGTGTAGCGGCACAGGCAGAAATTATAGCAGCTACGGGCAATGAGAACGTAGATCTTATCGTGGCTGACCTGGCTTCACAGACCGATGTGCGCCGCGCCGCTGAGGAATTCAAGCAAAAGTACAGCCAACTTCACGTCCTGATCCACAATGCAGGGGGTATCAACAGTACCCGCAAGGTCACATCCGATGGCTTAGAGGCGACCTTCGCGATCAACCACCTAGCTCCGTTTCTGCTGACTGAACTGCTACTCGATACGCTCAAGGCCAGCGCACCAGCCCGCATAATCAACGTCAGTTCGGCAGCCCATTTCAGCGGAAAAATGAACTTTACTGATCTTCAGGGTGAGCAAAAATATGGCTCGATGAAAGCCTATGGACAGTCCAAATTAGCCATGATCCTCGCTACGTACGAACTGGCACATCAGCTCAAGGATACCGGCGTGACCGTCAATGTGCTCCATCCAGGCGTAATTGCTAGCAACTTTGACGCTGGCCTGGGTGGCTTTGCGCGTTGGGGCTGGAAATTGATGACGCCTTTTCTCTCCAACGTCGAGCAGGGTGCGCAAACGACGCTCTATCTGGCAACTTCGCCTGAAGTTGAGGGGGTGACTGGCAAGTATTTTGCCAATCAAAAAGAGAAGCAGTCTTCTGGCAGTTCGCACAATGAAGCGGCCCGCCTGCGTCTCTGGCAAGTCAGCACAGATTTGACACGCTAGTGCTGAACCAATTTTGCACTGATATGAAATTGACTCATATCATTACTTTTTCCGTCTAAGAAGGCGACCCTGATTGGGTCGCCTTCTTAGCTTTCATCTTGTATGTAACTCCCCAGGAGGAAAACAACATCTTCCCATTATAAGATTTCTACATAGCCTTCTGTTCCATTCACGCGAATTCGTTCTCCATCTTTTATCAGTTTGGTCGCACTTTCCACTCCGACAACTGCTGGTAAGCCATATTCACGTGCGATAACTGCTCCATGGGTCATCAGTCCACCAACTTCGGTGACGAGACCTTTTATGGATACAAACAATGGTGTCCAGCTAGGGTCAGTAAATGAGGTGACTAATATATCTCCATCTTCTAGATCAGCATCTTCCATGTGTAAGATGACACGTGCTCGTCCCTCTATAACACCGGAAGAAACAGCTAGACCTACAATTGCTTCGGCTGGGAGATTTTCCCGTTTGTACTCACCTGCAATGATTTCACCATCAGACGTGATAACACGTGGGGGAGTGAGTTTTTCATAGAATATGTACTCGTCTTTTCGTTTGCTGATGAGCTGGTCATCCAGTTTATGTGTGCGTACGACTTCGTGAAGTTCTTGAAAAGTGAGATAGTAACTATCTTCTTTTTCATGAATAACGTTGGCTTGTACGAGTTGTTCGACTTCTTTCAGTAAAGCCTGCTTATATACGAAGTAGTGATGAACTATGCCGTATTTTGGATATTCACGATAACCAGCGAAATTCCGAATCAGGTCAATCATTTGTTTCGTCTCTTTAGCTTTTTGTTCACCATCCGGTAATTGCCTCAATCGATCCAATAACTCTTGTTCTTTTTTCAAAGCTTCCTGTCGCCCTTGCTCAAATTTCCGATTGCCAGCATCAGGCTCAAGATTTTTGATGTTACTGAGAATCATGGGGATAAGTGTCGTTGGTTTTTCGCTCCAACGCGTTTTCGTAATATCGATTTCTCCGGCACAGCGCATTCCGTATGTGTTGAGATAAGCTGAGAGAGCGTCCTGGGCTTCCTGCCCACCATCAAACGTAACCAGTTGATCCAGAAAGGTATCAGCTTTTACGTGCTGTAAATACGCAATTACTTCTGGATAAGGACGAATCACATCCGCGACATCCAGAAGCGCCAGACCCATTTCTGAAGTGATATTGTTTGGTACAGATTGAGAAAGCGTGTCCGCTACGTTTTTTTCATCTAACCACTCCTTCATCTTTTCATTGATCCATGATGAAGCATGCATAGCAGCCATAATCACGCCCAAATTTTGTGGAACTGATACATCCTTCTTTAATTGCTGGATATCTTCCAAAATACAATCGAATACCTCTAATCCTGATTTCGTTTGGAGGTTCTGTTTTAACTCCTCTATCGAGATTTGACTCCTCTTCATCAAATCAGAAACGATTGTCGGATTGTTTCCGACTTGTGCTCGAATATCCGCAGGCGACATGCCCTTATGGCTTTTAATGGCACTCGGTTCTTTTTTATCATTTGGTAACGATTGTATGAAATCTCCTCGCTCTATGATGGTCATAAGTGCGTCTTTTATGAGCGGATCGTGTTGTCCCATGGCATCTAATACCATTTCTCTGCTGACAGGTGACGCCAGTTGTTGTGTGACATCAATAAACAACCTTCCACCAGCTTTAAACATAGGGCGAAAAGCTGTTAACTGGAATAAAGACAATCCCAATGGTTTCATGGCATCGGTCATCATTTGTTGATGCCCGACAGATATATAGACGTGATTTTCTTGATCATTTGCTTCAGGGATGGGGTATAACGTCGTGATTGGCCGACTCTGGACAATAGAAAATGTATCATCAACCAGACACCATTCGATGTCCTGGGGGCAACCGAAATGTTCTTCGATCTTTCTGCCTATGCGCTCAAGCTGCAAAATCTGCTCATCCGTCAGCGCTTGCCTATGCTGCCTCTCAGGCTCAATTTCCTGCTCTTTCGTACCACCATCTTTTAAGGCATAAATAGCCAGTTTCTTGGTAGATATCTTCTTATCGATAATCTTGCCGTTACGTACTTTATAGCTATCAGCATTCACCAGGCCGGAGACCAAGGCTTCACCAAGCCCAAAGCTGGCATCAATGGATACCACCTTCCTATTCGAAGTGACGGGATTGGCAGTAAACACAATTCCTGCCACCTGCGGGAAGACCATCTTCTGAACAACCACAGACAGATGGACTTTACGGTGGTCGAAGCCGTTTTGAATGCGGTACGTTACTGCCCTCTCGGTAAAGAGCGATGCCCAGCACTTGCTGATATGCTTGAGGATTGCCTCTTTTCCGATACTGTTCAAATACGTATCCTGCTGGCCTGCAAAAGAGGCAGTCGGTGAATCCTCGGCAGTTGCGCTGGATCGTACTGCATAGGCATTTTTTTCACCAAGCCTGGAGAGGAGGTGGGCGATCTCTTCAGTAATGTCTTGAGGAATGGCTATCCCTTCGATGACCCTGCGAATCTCACCGCTACGTTCACTGATTTTATCCCGGTCTTCCACCTTTAGAAGCGATAACTGGTCAAGTAATGCGTTCATCGACGACGTTTCCCCAAGGATTCTTTGAAAGGCTTCAGTAGAAATACAAAAGCCATCTGGTACGTGTATTCCTTCAATCTTGGATAGTTCCCCTAGGTTCGCGCCTTTACCCCCAACAACCATGCGTTTTGTTTTGTCAATGTCCTGAAAGCCAAGCGTATATGAACTCATATTTTTATCTCCTTTGGCAATTCCTTCTTGGATCATTTTGATGACATCCAGAGTAGCGTCGCTTCCGCCTGAGTATAGGGGAAGGAACGCCAAAAAAAATCGTCCAAAAGGGCAGTGTGCGAGTAGACAGGAGGTGATATAATAAAGATGGGAACAAACGGGTTCGTTTTCGAGCGTCGGAAACCATGCCGTTCCTTGCTCTCTCGGACGTGAGACAGGCGACATGTCACCCTACACGCCCCTTACTCGCGCTTTGCCATTCGGCAGCATTTCAACAAGCTAGGTGCTTTCTTTCCATCATTCCATTCCATGACTCATCCTCCTTGTGTCTTTTTGCTTATGACAACCTCACGCTGTTTCTTTTTTTAGCAACTGAAGATTTTTCTCTTTCAAAAGCCGTTGGGAGTGGTCACAGCTTGGCAAAAGAGAGCAAGCAGACTGATGATGATTGGAGATTGAGAACAATATCTCCTGCACTGCTATGATAATTTGTTATATTATCTGCTGAGTTGAATTGTACCGCGTTATCCGGTAAAAACTGCCCACAGTAACTTTGTGTTTGTGGGGTGTTCCAGGAGTTTGGTCCCAGAATGTTGAGTTGGGTGACGCCCCCCTGCTCGTTGCGTAAAACATTGATATCGATAGTCTGGTTTGGGCCAGTCCAGAAATTTTGGCTGTTTGAATCTCCTTGAGGGGTTGGAGTCCCGTAGGTACCCACAAAGTCCGAAAAGAGTCCGCCAAGGCGCGGCTTGCCGTGGGTTATACTGGAGAGAGGCTGTGTCGGTGTAGGCGTGGGTTTTTGGGTTGCTGGTGTCGTCGATGTGGCTTGGGTTGCCGTCCCTGTGGCAATTGCCGTATTGGTTGGTGTGGCTGTATTGGCCGACTGGCTGGTCTGCGTAGCAATAGCTATGCCGATTGTGGGTGTGGCGGTGGCGCTGCTGACCTGCGAGCGTGATGGTCCAAGAATCTTGCCTAGCACGCCTACGCCAATACCAAGCATTAACACCACACCAACAAGTATTACAATAACAAGCCAGCGTGTGCGACGCTTACGAGGCGGCTTGGCTATTGGCATGGGCATCGTTGGCTGATCGGGAAATTGATCATTCATCCATTTGCTCTTTTCTTCGCTATATCGATAAATATCAACATAATCATAGGCGATCTGTCAACTTTCCGATCCGTTTGTCTGAGGTGGTGCGCGATATTTGAGGCATACCAACCTGACACACTGGTTCCTGTCGAAATCTACAGGGTCGATCCCGCCTAAATTGCTTGGTAGAAAAACTAGCCAAACTAGCGGCGCGGTGGGTGCGAGGAGCGGGTATACTTACCAATGTGCAGAGGAATACTACAGGCATAGCCCGTGGTCAGGTGAGACTGATTGTGGAACCCGGTGTTACCTAGCCGTTGAGATGAGGCGCTTGCTCATTATCTGCGTGTGAGGCAGAAGATCAAACGCGTTATCGCACGTCGCTACCGGATATGGCGACGGGCGTTATGCCTGTAGAGACTCAAAAGCACAATACCCAAATGTAGGTCCAAAAACGCGTATTTGGGGCAGATGAGCAATGGTCCTGAGCGCATAGCGAGCAAGCTAGCGGAAAGAGGAGAGAGATTATGGCACAATGGGCATACAAAGTTGCGTACGTTGATTACCGAGGACGCATCTCGTGTGAGGGTCTGGAGAGTTTGCGCGATGATAACGAGCGCAGAAGTACTTTCGTGCGGCGCTATATGAATACGTTGGGGAAGGATGCTTGGGAACTGGTGGGCATTCAGCCGTTGACAGGTAATTCGGCGTACTACGTCTTCAAACGTCCCGCGCAAGAGGGCGATTTTGCCGAGGAAGCACCTGCTGCAAACAATGAGCAAGCGCAACCAACAGGCGGCCCGTCGGTAGAAACTGCGTAAAGAGATAGATATGGGATGAAGTAAAAATAGCGTGCTATTTTTACTTCATCCCATATCTATCTCTTTACAATCTAATCAGTCCAGACAACGCGCGAATCGCCATCGATCCCGCCAGTGGTGATCTGCGTGGGCGTGCCCTGGATGGCGTAGGTGCCAGTTGAGGAATTGTGGCTGAGGTTGAGCCGTCTGCCGACCACGTAGATTGGAAGAACCAGTGATAGGTTGTGTGCCAGAAGCCCGCGCTATTCTGGTAGAATGTGCCATTGCCGCTAATCAGCACATGAGGTTGGCTGCCACATCAGCTTGTTAGAGAGGTCTAGTCTGAGCAGTTAGTATATTCTGGCAGAGAGAGATGATATTGTACTTAGCATCTCATACATGCTATTATTATACTTGTACAACATTTATTGACGTTGTTTATAGAAACGAGAAAGGTAGGCAGAACTTGGTAACTGTAGGATTGTTCGTGCGCTTAGAGGCGAAACCCGGCAAAGAAGCAGAGGTTGAAGGCTTTCTGCGAGGTGGTCTGTCGCTAGTTGAGGAAGAGCCAGCCACAACCGCGTGGTTTGCGCTCCGCCTTGGACCCTCGACTTTTGGTATTTTCGATGCTTTCCCGGACGACGCTGGGCGAAAAGCACATCTTGCTGGCCGTGTCGCAGCTGCGCTGATGGCACAAGCGCCAGAGCTTCTCTCGCAACCACCCAGCATTGAGATGGTGGATATCTTGGCCACCAAGCTGCCTGGCTAGGATCTGCCCATTCCCGTCAATCCCTTTTGGAGCCGGAGGCAAGCTCCATTACTCTGGTTGGTCAGCATAGCTGATGCTTCTGGAGCTTGCCTCACACATTGCTCTGTGTGGAGAGACGGATCTAGCCGCACTCCCAGGCCGATTATTCTCTTGACTTCCTCTGAGAAAAACTGTACACTTCCTTTAGTCCAATAGAGCTGAACAGCATGTTCCTAGAAAAGAGAGCCTTTTATGAAAACCACCTGTGTACAAAGTGCGGTGGATTGCTAATTTCTGGTAGTAGGATTCGTTACTCATAACCATACAACTGTGTTGGTTATGGGAACATTGTGCATACACCATTTAAGCGTATTTTCGGGGTAATGTGACAGACATTCACCCTTCTATGCGGCTTACCTCTACCTCATTAGCGCACCTCCCCGCACTTCTTCATTTCCCATATTCCCATCATTTCGCTTTTGCGTGTTCATGGGCGTTTTTTGCCCTTTTCCTGTCAACCACGCTTGTTACGTAAGCATATCAGCATAGAGGAGAAAGTATGTATAATTCACCAAGACGTTTTGTATCGGTCCTTGTTCTCGTCGTTTCCAGCCAATTCGCGGGCATGGCCTTTGTCAGCCGCTCGCATGGCTGGTCGCTTCTTCGCGCTTTACAGAGTCCGCAAAGCATTAAGAGAAGGATGAACCGGTGCAAAAATCACGCAAAAAACTGTTGCGTTTGGATACACAGACTGCTTATAACGAAGATCTGGAGTATTACGAGGAAGAGCGTCAGGCTCGTATAGCGGCTCGTAGCAAGCCGCGCTACACTCAATCTGAAGAGGTTTTTAAGTGCAGACATTGCCATCGTTTTGTTTGCCCGCTGCCATACGGAGGGCATCATAGGAACCATTGCCCCTTCTGCCTGTATTCCCGCCACGTTGATGAGCGTAAGTCAGGGGACAGGCTGAGTGCCTGTGGAGCTTCAATGGAGCCTGCTGGTTATTTCCAACGTCCAAATGGCGAGTATGTGGTCGTCCATCATTGTATGGGCTGCGATGAAGAACGCTTCAACCGCATAGGTGCCGATGATGACTTTGAGCTTGTGCTCACCTTACCGGAGCAGCCTCCACGTACACACCGCGAGGCCAAAGCTGGTCGGACAGAGGAGTACCTAGTTGCAGAGCAAGATCTATGGGAGCCAGCCATTGGGGAAGTAGGCTAATCATTTATTAGCCCAAGCCAGAGGCAAGCTCTGGCTCTACACTCAGCAATGCCCGTTGCCAAGCAGTCACGAGCATTCGACTCGATCATCTGGAGCTTGCCTCCTATAGTCCTGTATGTAGAGCCAGAGCTTGCCTCTGGCTTGGTGTAGGGCGTGGGAGCGGGTTTGAGGAGTTACTTTGTCGCATATCCCACATACGAGACGCCCATAAACCAACCGGGCCGCATCCGAAAACGTCCCTGCACGAATCCACGCGGCATAAAGCCAGTCATCTCGCGAATCTGAAAGTGATTAGCTGCTAGCACGGCGCGTAATTCGGCGGGCTTGATAAAGGCGCGGTAATCGTGGATGCCGGGTGTTAGGCCGCCGCTGGGGAAGTGCTCGCCGTACCAGATCAGGGCGATTCGTGCCAGCAAGGTGCGGTTAATCGTGTCAAAAATAAAGACCCCGCCGGGCAGCAGGACGCGTGCGATCTCCGCAATGGTCGCACGCAAATCCTGCACATGTTCCAGCACATCCAAGCAAACGATAGCCTGAAAACTGGCATCGGCATAGGGCAATTTCTCAGCATAGCCTTGCTCGTAAGTGATACGTTGCGCTAGACCACCCTGTTGCGCGTGCTCACGAGCAGTTTGCAGGGCCAATTGTGAGGGATCAATACCGACCATGCTCGCGCCGCGCCTAGCCAGTTCCTCGCAGATCAAGCCACCGCCGCACCCAACCTCTAACATAGGTTGCTGCCACAAAGCCTCTTTACCCAGTGTGCGTTCTAGGCAGGACTGAATGTAATCGCAGCGATCACCTGTCATTTGTCCCAGAAAACAACCCTTCTCCCACCAACCAAATGAAGAAAAAATCTCCTCTTGTGAATGTTTACGCCAATGCATGGCTCTACTCCTTTAAATTTCTTTTTGAGCAAATTACTCGTATATATTAGCGCATACTGTGCATTGCCAACTCACGCAGTAATTCTACGACAGCTTTGTGCGTTGAAAGTAGAATCGCGTCAACATGTGGATCGACACGACCTTTTATTTGATAATTGGATGCGACATTTCGTTATCATCATCGATTATATCTTATAGGAATGTTTTTCGGCATTCCTACTTGGGTACATATTGGCAGGGAATGACCTTCATGCGCGTTGAGAAATCTTTACCTCATAGAGAGAGTGTGTCAAAAAAGGCGGTAGACGTGATATAATTGTGGAAATTCCAGTTGTTAGGCGGAGAGAGGATTATGCACCTATGGCAATGTTTGAAAGTTTATCAAAGCGACTCGAAGGCGTTTTTAGCAACCTGAGTGGGAAGGGCAAACTGACCGAAGCCGATGTCGAGGAGGCTATGCGCGAGGTACGTCTGGCTATGCTCGAAGCGGACGTGAACTTACGGCTGGTCAGGCAATTTGTGGAGCGAGTTAGGGCCAAGGCGATTGGCGCCGAGGTACTGGGCAGCTTCTCTCCCGCTCAGCAGGTATTGCAAATTGTCAACGAAGAGTTGGTCGAGATGCTTGGCGGCAGCGAAGGCAAGAGCAAGTTGGAATTGGGGGGGCCACCACCCAATGTAATCATGTTGGTGGGCCTGCAAGGTTCTGGTAAGACCACCGCAGCAGCCAAGCTTGCACGTTATTTAAAGAAGGAGGGCCATCGACCCTTACTGGTGGCTGCGGACATGTATCGTCCTGCTGCCGTCGCTCAACTGCAAACGCTGGGCAAACAGATTTCTGTGCCAGTCTACTCAGAGCCAGCCGGGAACGATCCGGTTGATATCTGTGTACGCGCACTCGCCTACGCCCGCGAACAGACAGCCACGGTGGTGATTATGGACACCGCTGGTCGCCTGAACATTGACGAGCGTATGATGAACGAGGTCATCAACATTCGTCAACGCGTCAACCCGCGTGAAGTGTTGCTGGTGGCCGATGCTATGACTGGTCAGGAGGCCGTACGCGTCGCCGATGACTTCCACAAAGCTGTCTCGTTGACGGGCATGATTTTGACCAAGATGGATGGTGATGCCAGAGGCGGGGCCGCGCTCTCGATTCGTTCGGTCACGGGTGTGCCGATCAAATTTATGGGCGTGGGCGAAAAAACTGACGCGCTTGAGCCGTTTTATCCTGACCGTTTGGCCGGACGTATTCTGGGCATGGGCGATGTGCTTTCGCTGATTGAGCGTGCACAGGAGACCATCGACCAGGAAGAGGCCATGAAGACTCAGGCCAAGTTGCAACAAGGCAAATTTGACCTGGAAGACTTCCTGAACGCGATGCGCCAGTTGAAACGCATGGGACCATTGCGCAATGTCATGGAGATGCTCCCTGGTTTCAACAAAATGGCCGATATGGAAGGGATGGAAGAGGCGCTAGAGGGCGACCAGCTTAAACGTATTGAAGCGATTATACTCTCAATGACTCTCGAAGAACGACGTAATCCCGATCTTATGAATGGCAGCCGACGCAAGCGTATCGCCCGTGGTAGTGGCAGTACTCCACAGGAAATCAACCAGCTTCTCGAACAATTCGGCGAGATGCGTACGATGATGCGCCAAGTCAGTAGCGGGAAAGGTCCATGGGCGAAAATGGCCCGGCAAGCAGCTATGAGCGGTGGTGGGATGCCCGGTATGCCCGAAGGCGCTCCTGGCTTGCCTATGCCTGGCATGGGTATGAGTGGTAAGAAGACGGGCAAAGCCGCACGCAAGGACAAAAGAAAACAAAAAGCGAAATCGAAAAGCGGACGGAGGTAGACCGCCATGCGCAAAGCGCATTCTCTGCACTTTACCCAGATCGCACTGGCCGGAGCAATTATTGGGGTAATGCTCCTGGTCAGTGCTTGTGGGGGCGATAGCCATTTGCACCAACAAGCAAGCTCGGCCCAAACGCAACTGGCGCAAAACATTCAGCAAGCGAAAAATAATGGCGTCCCGGACTCACAACTGCAACCCATTTTCCAGCAAGAGAAGCAGCTACAGAGTACCAGTGCACCTTTTTCAGCCTTTGATGATACCCCTGATAATACCTACTATACCCATCAATCTTCTCAATATCAACAATTATTAAGCAAACTCCAGGATGTGGTCGCGATTGCAACCAGCCAAGCCCAGGGGCAGGCTCAGCAGAATTTGCAAGGCTTTCAGCAGGTGTTGAATACCCAGCAAGCCCAAAAAGTTGGCGATCTCCCAGCCTTCTCATTGCGCTATACGGCTGACACAAATCTGCTGGCAACGGCCCGTACTCCCAAAGACTATCTGGCGATTAGCAACGACGCGGTGAGCGCTATCAGCGCGTTAGGTCTGTTGAGTACAACGTATGCACAACTCGTTATATTCAACAATACCATTACGCAGATGCAGCAGGCTAATTTGGATGTAACGGCGATGCAGAGCGAGTACACAAGCGATCTGAACGTTTTCAACTCGGCCACGACGAGCGACACTTTCCAGAAATTGGGGTCACTGCTCGATGCTCAATATCAACTGACCGTGGTGACTTCAAGCTCGTCGCTGCCCTACGTTGGCGCGGCCAAACTGAACGAGTTTCAGAACAATTTGAGCCTGCTCAAAACCTATGGCTTGGACGCCAGCCCATATCAGAAATCCTATGACACAGACAAAACGACGATGGCCCAGGCCACAACCCTCAACCAGTACCTTTCTGTATCGAACAAAATCAATGGTGATATAGGTTTGATGCACAATGATCTGGTGCGCGGTGCTTCCTGGTATCTGATTAAAGAGCTGGATCAAGAGGCCAATGCTTGGGGCCAGACCCACCTCTACCACGATACATTCGATGGGAAGGATTACATACTGGACTCTGGTTATACCATGAACGGCGTTGGCTACTGGTTGCAGCGCGAGAATAGCTGGTCGTACAGGCCCGCTGACTACCAATCGGTGCTGAATGATGACAACAATGAGTTGTTCAACTTCCAGATGTTTCAGCAGGACTACGCCGATAAGACGCCTGGGGATCAGCCGCATCAGACCGATCTGCTGATGATGCAGCACTATCCCAGCCTGCAACACGGCACCGTAATCATGGTTTCTATGGCTGAAGAAATGCTGCGCTTCTATGTTGATGGCAAACTGGTCAACGCTTTCCCGATCACGACTGGTCGCGTCGAGCGCCCGTCGCTGCCGGGAGTCTGGACCACCCAGGACCGCAAGTCACCCACGGAGTTCAAGTCGGATGATCCGATAAGTTCGCCGTTTTATTATCCACCAACGCCGATTCATTTCGCGATTCTCTACCACTGGGGTGGCTTCTTCGTGCATGATTCCTGGTGGCGTAATCAGTATGGCATGGGCACACAGTTTCCCCACAACGACACCTCTGGTAACGAATTCTCCGCCGGCAACGGCAGCCACGGTTGTGTGAATGTGCGCCTAGATCAAGCTGGCTGGCTCTACGCTCACACAGACTTTACGACGCAGATTGCGATGTATTAGTATCGATAGATACAAAAAATGGTGAGGTACATCAGTACCCCACCATTTTTTTGTATGATTTCAACTATAACGACGGAATAGTATCTAGTCGAATCGCTTGCACATCGACGTATCGTATTGGAGCAGCGTCTACTCCCTCGTGATAAAAATGTGCCACGGTGCCAACCATCGCAAAATCGAAACAATCCACCGCCAGAATCAGATCCAAATCTTCCTCTGGAAAATCCTGATCCTTGCCCTGGCCCCAATGGGAGAAGCGATCCTGAGCCTGGAGACGTGCGATCCGGTCAACGGGAATTTCGTGGGCCGTGGCGGAGTTGGTCAGTAGCGCTTCGAGGTAATCGGCGCAATAATCGTCCTCGTTGCGCGTGATATCCCCGGTGGACGAGGCTGTGGGAAAGAGGGTGATCGGCAAATTGTTGGCCGCGCTTAATTGGGCTGCATACTGGGCTGTAGCTCGCGCGTTGGTCAGCGAACAAACCAGCACATGCGTGGCGTTGATCGCACCGACAGCACCCTGTGTGCCCGCGCCCGTGCGTTGGATGATGCGCCGACCACGTACATCGGCCTGAGACATGTTATATGGCGAGTTGTTCAAGTCGAAACCAGGGATCAAGCGTCCACCAACCTCGCCCGCCAGTAACGCGTTGGGATCACGCTCGCGCAAGGCCAGAGCCTCCGGGATAGTGCGTACCAGCCAGAGACTCGATGCGCCTCCCGCAAAGGCACAGGCCGCCACAGTAAATGCGCGGATTACATCAATGGCGATGACAACCCCCTTAGCCTGGTAATCCTGCTCACGGTTCACACGGCGTATGATTGGTTTATGCATGGGAGATCCTTTCGTGTCTTCTATCTGATCCACAAATAAAATATATCTGTATATACGAATAAAACAGGAGGCAATATGCGATGTTGTTGAGTGGTTGTGAAAAATTTTCCAAATTTTTCACAACCACTCAACAACATCGCATAAGGGGGAGAACATCTCTCCTAATCGATCTGAGCCTTTTGCAATTTCCCGCTATAATCCGTGTAAACAACCTTCCATTCGGTGAAGACATCCAGTCCAGCTAGACCAGCTTCGCGGTGGCCGTTGCCGGTGCCGCGTGTGCCGCCGAAGGGGAACTGAATTTCGGCCCCGGTTGTGCCAGAGTTGATATAAAGAATACCGGTAGTGATATCGCGTATGGCTCGCTGCACACGGTTGTTGTCTTGCGTATAGATGGCGCTAGAAAGACCGAAAGGTGTATCGTTGTTGACAGCAATGGCCTCCTCAAACGATTGCACCTCAATCACTGAGAGCACCGGACCAAAGATCTCTTCCTGGGCCAGACGCATCTTGGGCGTAACATCGGCGAAAAGCGTGGGGCGATAAAAGTTACCATGAGCCAGCTCACCCTCACGCGCAATCTTGCCGCCAGTCAGCAGCGTTGCGCCCTCGCTCTGGCCTATCGCGATGTAGCTGTGAATCTTTTCAAGCTGCGAGGCGTTGATTACTGGGCCAACATCGACGTTCTCGTCCAAACCGTTGCCTAGGCGCAGTTGTTCGATGCGCGGTACCAGCAGGTCTAGCAATGGTTGGCGTACGGCGCTATGCACGATCACGCGACTACACGCTGTACAACGCTGGCCAGTTGTCCCGTAGGCGCTCCACAGAATGCCCTCAACGGCCAGATTGAGGTCCGCATCGTCCAGCACAATCACAGCGTTCTTGCCACCCATCTCTAACGAGACGCGTTTGAGCGATTTCGCACCTTCGATAGCCACATGCCGACCTGATTCAGTTGAGCCAGTGAACGAGATAACCGCCACGTCAGGATTGTGTAGCAGCGCCTCGCCAACGGTGCCGCCTGGGCCGAAGACAATGTTGACCACGCCTTCGGGCATGCCAGCCTCGTGGAGAATCTCAACCAGACGCAACGCGCTATGCGGCGTATCGCTGGCTGGCTTGAGCACTATCGTGTTGCCAGCAACAAGCGCGGGGAACATCTTCCAGGTGGGAATCGCCACGGGGAAGTTCCAGGGCGTGATGCAGGCCACCACACCTACTGCATCGCGCATAGCCACGCCCGATTTGTTGGGCATTTCCACTGGTACACTATAGCCAAAGAGACGCCTACCCTCGCCGCCCATATAGTAGGCCATGTCGATGCCCTCCTGGACATCGCCACGTGTCTCCTTGAGCACCTTGCCCATCTCTTGCGTCATCACGCGAGCCAGTTCCTCTTTGTGTTGTTTCATCAGCTCGCCCACGCGAAAGAGGATTTCGCCGCGTTTGGGTGCAGGCGTCAGCCGCCATTTCTCGAAAGCTGTCTTCGCAGCCGCCACGGCTGCATTGGCTTCATCCGCGCCTGACAAGGGGAAATGGCCCAATAACTCGCCTGTGGCGGGATTGTAGTTGGGGAAGGTTTGGCCGCTGCTGGCGGGCTGCCAGGCTCCGCCGATAAAGTTATGGAAGGTTTTGACTGTCGTGGTCATCGTATTTTCCTTGAAAATAATGCCTGTCATCAAGGGTATGTGCTGGTAAATCTCATTTCATCAGATCCTCCAGCACTCCCCCCATGACGTTTACATGATATTTTTGGTAAGCATAGCTAGGAATTCGAGATTGTTGCTGGTTTTGGACATTTGCTGCAAGAGCGCTTCCATAGCCTCCAGACCACGCTGATCTGCCAGGGTGGAGAACATACGGCGCATGGTGACAACGGCGCGTAGGGTCTTGTCGTCGAGCAGTAGCTCTTCGCGGCGGGTACTGGAGAGCGAAATGTCGATGGCGGGGAAGACGCGGCGCTCGGCCAGTTTGCGGTTCAGGACCAATTCCATGTTGCCAGTGCCCTTGAATTCTTCGTAAATCACATCATCCATACGGCTACCGGTATCCACGAGGGTTGTGGCGATGATTGTTAAGCTGCCGCCCTCTTCAATTTTACGGGCAGCGCCAAAGAAGCGTTTGGGTGGGAAGAGTGCGCTGGGATCGAGACCGCCGGAGAGTGTGCGTCCGCTTGGTTGCACAGCCAGGTTATAGGCACGGCTCAGGCGGGTAATACTATCCAGCAGGACCACCACATCGCGCCCGCTTTCCACCAGGCGTTTAGCACGTTCCAGCACCATCTCCGCCACACGTGTATGGGCCTCAGTTGGCTCATCGAAGGTCGAGCTAATTACCTCAGCACGGACTGAGCGTTTCATGTCGGTGACTTCTTCGGGACGCTCGCCAATCAGCGCAATCATCAGGTGAACATCGGTGTAGTTCTCGGTGATGGAGTTGGCGATGGACTTGAGGAGCATGGTTTTGCCAGCTTTTGGCGGGGAGACGATCAGGCCGCGCTGTCCGCGACCAATGGGTGCAACGAGGTTGACAATACGACCAGAGATGTTAAGGGGACCAGTCTCCAGATTGAACATCTCGCGGGGGAAGATCGGGGTGAGGACATCAAAATGGGGACGACGTTTAGCGATTTCGGGGTCAATGCCATTGATGGCTTCGACTCTCAGCAGGCCATAGTACTTCTCATTATCTTTCGGTGGACGTACTTGACCAGAGACCATATCCCCTGTTCGCAGTCCGAAACGCCGGATCTGAGATTGGGAGACGTAGACATCCATGTTTCCTGGTAAGAAACGTTCCTGACGTAGAAAACCGAAGCCGTCCTCCACGATTTCCAGCACACCAGCACTAAAAATGTTTCCTTGCTGTTCGGTGTGGGCTTGGAGTAGTCGGAAAACGAGATCCTGTTTTTTGAGGGTGGTGTAGCCGGAGAGTTCGAGGTCGCGAGCAATGTCGCGTAACTCCGAGATGGTTTTGGTTTCTAGTTCGGCGATATTCACAATGTTCTAGGGCGAGGCAATGCCTTGAGAGGTAACACGCCCTTTCTCCTTTCTGTGATAAACCTGAGGTGGGAAATAGTTTTAGGCCAGGGTGTTTCTCTTATGAAAAACTCCTTGGAAAAAACGTGGATGCACAGAGTGCTTAATCGATGGGTGGTAAATGAGGCGTTGGCCTATGAACCTAAGACAATCGACACCACAACAACTGACACATTGGAACCAACAAAAACGCTTTGTATAGGGTGGTTTGTAGCTTATGAGCTAGCAATACTATACCATACGTTTCATCCCAAGTCAAGGGCGCATTTTCCATTAAAACTCGATCTCAAACGAAATGTAGTTCATTTAAACCTGAGATTTTCGCTGGACACGCGTTGGGCGATAGGCAGCGGGTAGTTCCGCCCAATCCATTTCACGCTGCTTATCGTAGAACGAGAACCATTCGTTGTCAATCCATTCATCGCACAAGCGCATGGTTTCGCCCAGACCACGGCGCTCCAGTTCGTCCTTGACCACATTGTTGGCATGTGGATGCCTGTACTGACGGGGCAACGGTGAGCCGAAACCGTGCGCGTAATGCGTCAACTCGTGGGCAACTGTGGTAATGAGAATATATTCCGGGATTTGCGGAATTTGCAAGAGGGCATTCACCCCGATAAAAGATATGGTGTTATCCAGCGAAAGGCGAATCAGTCCTAGACGGCGTTTCCAGGGCTGACCATAGGCGATTTCAAGCGTGTTGACACGCGGCACGTCAGCAAAGTAACTCTGCCAGATTTCGTTGAGATACGTGGTTGGGTTGCGTGTAAAGGTGAGCATATCCGACAGAATATGCTTTTTGGATAAAGACATGGAATAATCTCCTTGGTGGAAGAATAAGTGGTTGTGCGTTTAGTATAAAGAGCGGGCTAAAATGTGAAATGTGGATGTAGGGGATCGGGCACGAGAGGGGTATGCGCACAAAAAGCTGTTAAGAGGGATTATTTTCGCGGTATCCTG
>JBDTBU010000103.1:0-2641 GCA_039923935.1 Ktedonobacteraceae bacterium
ACCGGAAGTACAAATTTACCTCTTACCAGGCCTGCCCAACGCTAGAGGTGTATATGCTCGCCAGCCAGTATGAGCCACACATCGAAGTCTATTGCCTCGCTAACGACTGGCAAGAGGAAGTGTTCACTGCCGGACAGACCATACACCTGGATCAGCTCAACCTGAAATTGAGCATCGATGAGGTCTACGAAGGCGTATTCTGAAACACAGAGATCACCCCCACTACAATCACAATATGAACATATTGTCATAATTGAATAAACATCTGATCTCCCTCAAGAAACAGTCTTAACAAAGGCTATTTCTTGAGGGAGATTAATGAGTAGCGACATTCTTCGTTTGCTCATGGCAATTCTTCTTCTCCCTACTCCACTTCCAACTGCCTCCCTTAGCTAGTTGCCAAAATTTTGTTATTGCGAAACACTTGCAATTACACACACCTGTAACGTATACTCTTTCAAGAACAATCGGTCAAGACAAACGATACTCAGCCCTGCTTCATCGTCTTTGTAGTGCGAAACGGGAGTAACTGCGTGTCTCTGGAGCGGTCCCGTATGTTCGATTTTGTAACATTCCTGTATTTCAGTGTGGCACTACACCACAAGGAGGTTGTATGAGCAGTAATTTTGGTATCTCACCCCTTAAACGTGTTTTTGGGCAAAGTACATCGGATGTCCGGCAACGGGTCATTATCATGTATTCCGTTTTGATCGCCTACAATGTTATTGCATGGTTGCTTGCCTTTATCATATTTGGGCACAATACCAAACTACTCCTGCTGGCTTTTGCCGCCTATACGTTTGGCTTACGTCATGCCTTCGATCCCGACCATATCTCGGCCATTGATAACGTGACACGCAAACTGATGCAGGAGAAAAAAAAGCCCATAGGCGTCGGCCTCTTTTTCTCGCTTGGTCACTCAACTGTCGTGGTAGCATTGACAGGCATTATTGCGATCACTGCCCTTGCTGTTAGCAACTTCGACACGTTGAAATATATTGGTGGCATAGTCGGGACGCTCGTTTCATCCATTTTCCTGCTGGTGATTGCCGCGATTAATATCGTCATCTTGCTCGATATCTACAAGACATTCCGCGAAGTGAAAAACGGTGGCGTGTACGACGATTACTCGCTCGACGAGTCGTTAAACAAGCGTGGGCTAATGGGGCGCTTCTTTCGCCCACTGCTGGCGATCACGAAAAACAGTTGGAATATGTACCCAATTGGCGTGCTCTTTGGCCTGGGCTTCGACACGGCGACTGAGGTAGGGCTGCTGGCTATGGCTGCCACGACTGCTGGTCAAGGCGTGCCCATTTTGGCTATTCTCATCTTTCCAGCGCTGTTCACGGCTGGCATGACCCTGATGGACACAACGGATAGCATTTTGATGCTCGGTGCGTACGGTTGGGCCTTCGTGAAACCTGTACGCAAGCTGTACTACAATCTGAATATTACGCTGATCTCAGTTATTGTGGCTGTGGTTATCGGTGGGATTGAAGCATTTAGTCTGCTCGCGCAAGAACTAAATCTCACTGGACCTTTCTGGGATCAGGTCAACTTCTTGAATGGTGGTCAAGCATTTAACGCGCTTGGATTCTTCATCGTGGGCCTGTTCCTTGTAAGCTGGCTGATCTCCACCATCATCTACAAAGTGAAACGCTACGATGATCTAGAGATTGCTATTGCTCCCAAACCTGCTGTTGAGGTACTAGCTGGCGGTGAGTAGCTCGCATAATCCGCAAGGCAGGTACGAACAATCAGCACTGTTCATACCTGCCTTGCATACTATCTACCCAAAAACAGCCTGAATCCGCTCAACATACAATTGGATAAAGCCCTCGGCATCCACATCGACGGAGGCTAGCACGTTGGGGGGATGCGGGAACGGCCTGTCGGGACGTGCGAAAAAGCCCACAGTCTCACCCAGTGTCAGTTTGCCTGTTAGCTCAACATCGACATACGCCTCCTGCCAGGTGAGCAGATCGGGGCGAAAAGCGGCGGCCAGACAAAGCGGGTCGTGCATCTCGATGGAACTGAACTGACGCGCCTCACCGAAGATATCGCAGTAGTAATCGACCATGCGCTTCATGAGCACCGTCACTGGACTACCACTGGCTGCCAGTTGCTCGACCAACTCACGTTTGAGCAGCGTGCGCGTAGTCGTGTCCAGCGTAACTAGACGAATCGGCCAACCCGCGTGCAGGACCATCTGCGCGGCGTGTGGATCGACAAAGATGTTAAACTCGGCGCAGGGCGTAACATTACCCGGCACCCGCAAAGCACCGCCCATAATCACTACCTCGCGTACCGCCTGGGCCAGGCGCGGCTCACGACGCAAGGCTAGAGCAAGGTTGGTCAGCGGACCTATGGCGACCAGCACAATCTCGCCGGGTGCAGCCATGACCTTCTCGATAATAACATCTACCGCGTGCAGATCTAAAGGCCGCTTCTGTGGTACGGGCAGGATTACACCGCCAAGACCATTCTCGCCATGCACATCAGCCGCTTCAACTGGCACACTGAGTAGCGGGCTAGCACAGCCGCGTGCGACAGGAATCTCCGTGCGGCCCGCCAGTTCCAGCAGAGCCAGGGCGTTGCGCGTGGTGTGCTCAACGGAAACATTGCCGCTGACCGTTGTAAT
>JBDTBU010000104.1:0-36196 GCA_039923935.1 Ktedonobacteraceae bacterium
AACGGAGCTTTCCGGCTATCTATTTGGCAGCGCTTCCTGTCTATGCCAATGTATGCTTGGTTCTTTTTCTGCTACCATGTGGTTACTATATCCGTTCCTGCATTTCCTTGCAAGCTCTGTAGGATTCTTTAATCTTGTCCGTAGCTTGGATAGAATGAGAGTTTATCAGCGCACGCTCGAATAAACGCGAGATGAGAATCAAGATATGTATCATCCATGTTTAAGCCATAGCAATGCTTTCGTCGGGCAAACGTCCGAAAATCAGAGTGTTACGCAACGAGCCATCAGGAGCGCAGGAGTCGTGGCGCAGGCAAGCCTCTTGCGTGAAGCCGAGACGACGCGCTACGGCGGCACTGCGAGTATTTCTTTCATCACAGCGGATTGCAAGACGCTGAGCATTGAGCGAAGCGAAGGCATATTCCACCAGAAGCTGGGCTGCTGCAACCATATACCCGTGGCCCTCAGCCGAGCTACGCAACCAATAACCAATCTCGAAGTAGCCAATTTCCCACACGCGGGGATGGAGGCCTATGCCACCGAGGAAGCGCACCGACTCTTTTTCCCATATACCCATGCTGAAATTCTCACGCAGCAGCCACTGGGCTCGTGTGGAATTGATCCAATCCCTGGTTTCTTCTATATTCTGGTGTTTATCAGCAAACGGCAGCCAGGGACGAATGTGCTCGCGTGATTCATTGATAGCATCGAAAAGATCCTCTGCATCGTCCTCGTGGTAAGGGCTTACGATGATACGCTCATCATGTAGCTCGTCGAAGATGGGCGTCAGCGTGCGATAGGTCGGAGTGCTCATGTTCTTTCTTTCTGTATGCTTATGGTTTTCCTGAATAAAATAGTATAATTTTTAGCTGTAGAGAATGTTGTGATCCGAACCTGCATAAATCCCTTTATGCTCGGCTCCATAAGCTTGCTGAATATCTGCAATCAGAGCAAGTTGCATGTGAGCACTTTCTATTGTTCCTGCTGTTTCCGTTTACGCCTCGCGATCAACAAACCAATCACGATCCCAATGCCCAGGCCCGCGAAGAGCGCACGCTGGCGTATACGCTGACCTTGCGTATCAGGTGCCGGGAGATTATAGATGCCTCCCGCTTGATAGGCTTCGTCGAGGAGTTGGACTGGGTGCAGGACGCACATCTCCAGACCGCGTTCGCGTGCGCCGAGGGCGATCTGCATCATGCAGCCGGGGTTGCCGGTGGCGATGACACTAGCTCCGCTGGCTATAATGTTTTGCATTTTGCGCTCAAGCAGTTGGCTTGCCATGTCCTGGTTGGTGATGTTGTAGATGCCCGCGCTCCCACAGCACCAGTCGGACTCTTTCAGATCGACCAGCTTGAGGCCGGGGATGCGTTTAAGCAACTGGCGTGGCTGCTGCTTGATCTTCTGTCCGTGTGCTAAATGGCAAGCGTCGTGGTACGCAACGGTGTAGGGTAATTCGCCCATGACTGGCTTTTGTTCAACGCCGACCAGGAATTCACTGATATCCTTGACCATTAGGCTGAAAGCGCGGGCGCGTTCCGCATAGGCGGGATCGTCGCGCAACAGGTGGCCGTATTCTTTGATGTTAGCACCGCAGCCGGAGGAATTGTTGATAATCGCGTCGTAGTCATAACGTTCAAACACATCAATGTTATGGCGAGCCAACTGGCGTCCGCGCTCGCCCTCACCAGCGTGGACATGTAACGCGCCACAGCACTGCTGGCTGGTTGGCGTGACCACTTCACAGCCGTTAGCTGTCAGTACACGGATCGTGGCCTCATTGATGTCGCGGTAGACCTGGTCCATAATGCAGCCACTGATAAAGCCGACGCGATAGCGTTTGGTTCCAAGCGCGGGTGTGATTTCTGGCAGAAGTCGCGGAAAGAGTGCGCCCGTAGCTCGTGGCATTAGTGCTTCAGGCGTCTGTAATTTGCCCCGAAACGGCGTGGGCAGATTATCTACACGCTTGAGTAGTCCACTCTTACGCGTGAACGTTTGCAGTCCGCTGCGCTGGTAGACCTTTAGCCCAGCAAAGACCAGCGAGGTTATTGGGCGTGAGGGGAGCATGACATCGAAGAAGAAACGTCGCAACGCTCGTTCTGCAAAATTCGTTCCTGGCAGAGCCGCTGACAAGGAAGCACCTTGCTCTTGTGCAGAGATGGCGGCCATGTTTGCTTTGTGAGTGGCTGGATGTTGGGCTGTTTCCAACTGGATTTGTTCGCGTGCGGCCTCGATCAGCTTGCCGAATTGTACACCGGAGGGGCAGGCCGTTTCACAGGCTCGACAACCCAGGCAGCAGTACATGTGATCCACAAAATCGGCAGAGATGGGTATACGCTCCTCAGCCACTGCCTGCATCTGGTAGATACGTCCGCGTGGCGAGTCCATCTCGGTTCCCAGCACTGCATACGTTGGACAGGTAGGGAGGCAGAAGCCGCAATGGATACATTGGCGCATCAGATCATAGGTATGCGTATGACGGTGCAACGGTCCCTGCACGGAATGGACAGGCACTATCTGATCATGTGTCGGTTCGTGGGACATAACTGCCTCCTTGAGCAAGTGGGTTACATTTGCCGTGAACGTGGTCGCGCCACAATCACCGTCACTTCCTGGCGATTGTGAAAGAGTTGTTTGGCTTGAACAATATCAAAATGCCGACTGAGCAGGCTGGTGGCCTCACGCAGGTTTTTCAAGGGATCAATACTGGCTGTGGCGTGCGGCAGCTTGAGCGTGCTGATAATAAAGCCATCAGGGTGCAGCTTGCCCCGCATCTCGATCAGTAGGCGGGCAGCATCACGGGCATCCATACGCATATCATTCATAATAACATCAAAGATTTGCGGTCTGTTGCCAGGCTCCTCGATCTCTAGATACCGTTCCGCGTACCCGCGAAAGTGAATCAGACCTGGCTGACGGAACAGACGCGGATCGAGCTTTGCTGGGTCCACAGCCACAACGTTTAGGCCAGCAGCCAGCAAGAGCCGCGTCCAGCCGCCGGGGGCCGCGCCAAGGTCGAGCGCCCGACCTCGCTCTGGCAGCGTTACGCCAAAAATCTCTAGTGCTTCTAATAGCTTGAACTCCGCCCGGCTGATCTGCTCTGGCGTATGCGCAAAATGGCGCATACCACCGGGCCACGCGCTGAGATTGTCGCGTGAGAGTGAGATACCCATATAGGCTTTGTCCTGCGTACAGAGCAGCGAAACCACGATTTGCGGCTTCTTCATATCCTCAACTGCGCCCGTCTCTTCGATAATAGCCCCAGCCAGCAGTTTGTTAATCATACCGCCGCTATACGCACGCTTTTGGCTGCCCTCTTCGCTCTGGACCATGCGCGTTTGCACCGCAAAGTGCTGGCCACGTTCCAGCATGGCAAAGGTTGGCATCTCTGCCAGAGCCACAGCCAAATGCTCCAGATCGTCTTCAGTATTGCTCAGCTCGATGACCGCCTGAACTGGCGCAAGATGGTGGGCAAAGATCGGACGTGTTTCGGCAACAATACGCGGAAAAAGGCGTATGTTGGGCACGCTACAGAGTGCAATGCCTGGTGCCAGTGTCTCCACGCTGCACAATTGTTTTTCTAAGCGTTTCAATTCGTGCAGCGCGTCATCCAGAAATTCAGCATGAGCTGTAATAATAATATTGGCGGACGTTTCCGCTAGTTTCGATTGTTCTTGATTCATAAAAGTGTGTTACAGTCCCCCCATGAAATGCCCTTTGATAAGAAGCATATTTACAGTCCCCCCACGAAACGCCCTTTAACAAACGTTCCTTTCGGATCAAATTGTTCTTTGAGACGCTGCATTAAACGGAAATTAGAGCCAGGTTCGCCCCAGACATCGATGCGGCGTTTGAGATCAACCGGGCAGCTTTCAACAACCAGGCTGCCACGGGCCTCCTGAGCCTTGTGGCGCAGTTCGGCAATGGCCTCAACCAGCCGGGGAGTCGCGTCGGCTGGACGCAGTTCTATATAGAGGATACCATTTCCTGCGTGGGCGATCATGGCCGACTCTAATTCATGACGTTGGCAGATCTCTTGTAGTGTACGTAGATAGTTTGCCATTTGCGAGACGAGAATTGCAGCTTTACAGGTCACTGATCCCTGCAAATGCATGCGGATCGCGCTCCAAAACCGTGTTTGTTCATCTCCAGCTAAATCGTCGCCCAGCAGTGCACCGTGATTACGTGCAATGGCGCGTGCTTCGTCGATCTGGCGTCCAATGGTTGTCAGACTGCCTTCAAAATCGAGGGCCAGCGTGTAGCCATTGGTGGGCAAACTTAAACCAACGAGATCACTCAGATCGCTAGCTGCCCCAGTATCGATCAACTCCATCGCGCTCGGCGTAAGCAGTGAACTTTGGATGGCGATCACGGTTTGCACAATATCTTGACTGTTTGAGAAGGTCAGCAGCAGGGTGCGTTCATTGGCCGGAATGGGTTGGAGCTTGAAGTTGGCTTCAACGATTACGCCTAGCGTGCCAAGGGAGCCAATATAGAGTTTATTGAGATCATAGCCAGCGACATTTTTCACTACACGCCCGCCGCTCCGTGCGATCTCGCCATTGGCCTGCACAACTTGTAGCCCGATCACCAGATCACGTGCAGTCCCATAGCGCAGACGTTTGGGGCCGCTAGCGTTTGAGGATAGCATGCCGCCAATGGTCGTTTGCGCCGCGTTTGGTGGGTCCAGGGGTAGCCATTGGCCTTTCGTCGCCAGTTGGGCCTGAAGATCTGCCAGAGTGATCCCTGCTTCGACCTGACAGGTCAAGTCAGGAGCCTCGTGCTCTAGCAGACGCGTGAGCTTACCCGTTTCAATCAGGACATCAAATGGCTCAGGAATAGCGCCCAGGTGCATACGCGAACCGCCGCCGCGTGCCAGCGTGGTTAGCCCATTCTGGTTGGTGAGTTTGAGCACGCTGGCTATTTCCTGAGCACTCCCTGGCGTCACGACCAGACGTGGCAGTAAACCATCAACTGCATAACTACTTAGGGCCGCAGGATCAGTCGTTACCTGAATACCAGGGACGCATTGCTGGATCTTGCTGCTAAAAGTCTCAATCTTAATCATCTGAAACGACGCCTCCAGTACGTAGAAGATTTATGTCCAGCATCACTATCCTCCTGATTAAAGGTGTTTGATCTCGGCGCAGCGTCCCGGTTGTGGGAAAAGCTTGCCGGGATTGAGCAACTGGCCGGGATTCCAGGCTTCACGCACCTGTTGCATGATGCGCAGGTCGGTTTCGTTAAAGATCAGCGCCATCTCTTCCTGCTTTTCCAGTCCTACACCATGCTCACCGGTAATCGAGCCACCTGCCTCGGCGCAGACTTGCAAAATCTCATGCCCAGCTTTGCGTACACGCTCAACTTCGCCTGGCACTTGTGAATCGAAGAGGATCAGCGGGTGCAGGTTGCCATCTCCGGCATGGAAAACATTGCCCACGCGTAGCCCATAGCTCGCGCAGATCTCACTCACGCGGCGCAGAACATGGGGTAAACGTGTGCGCGGAACTACTCCATCCTGAACGTAGAATTCCGGGCTGACACGTCCAACTGCTCCAAAGGCGTTTTTGCGCCCGGCCCAGAAACGGTAGCGTTCTTCCTCATTGGCGGCAATGCGTATCGAACGGGCGTGATACTTCTCGCAGATTTCTACAATCTTCTCAACCTGTTCGCTCACATGTTCGGTTAGACCCTCGGATTCCATCAAGAGGACAGCCGTCGCGTCCAGTGGATAGCCTGCGTGCGAATCTTCCTCGACTGCTTGCAAGATCATCTGATCCATCATTTCGATAGCCGAGGGGATGACGCCAGAGGAAATAATCTCTGAGACAGTATTCGTGGCATCGTCGATGTCATCGAAGATCGCCACCATCGTTTTGACTGCCTCGGAGAGATGGACCATCTTGACAATAATCTTCGTGACCACGCAGAGCGTACCCTCCGAGCCAACCAGCAGCCCGGTCAGATCATAGCCTGGCGCGTCCTGGGTCCAGTCGCCCACCTGGAGAATTTCGCCGTCAGCAGTTACGATTTCCAGGCCGAGTACATGGTTGGTCGTCACCCCGTAAATCAGTGTGTGTGGCCCGCCTGCGTTCTCGCCCACATTGCCGCCAATCGTGCAGGAACGTTGACTGCTGGGATCGGGCACATAGTAGAAGCCTGCTGGGTTCAGCGCGTTGCTCAGGTGCAGATTGACCAGACCCGGCTGCACAACCGCACGCTGGTTCTCGTAATCCACTTCAAGGATCTGATTCATACGCGTAAACGTGATGACAATCCCTCCATAGATGGGGATTGCGCCACCACTCAAGCCGGTTCCGGCACCGCGTGGTACCACAGGTACATGGTGGTGAGCAGCAATTTTGACGACTTCTGCAACTTCTTCTGTCGTTGCTGGCAAAACAACAATATCTGGTGTGCTGCGCTCAATAGAGGCATCATACTCATAGAGCATCAGGTCGTAGGGCATATGCAGGACGTGACGTTCACCCAACAACTCGCTGAGTTCACGTACAACTTGCGCTTTTTTCGCTACAGAGATGCGCTCAAAGAGAGGCGATGGTACTGATCGAGGAAGCTCTGCAATGCTCATTTTTTTGATCCTTTGATAGCAGGTTATGCCTAAGCTCGTGCTGAATACAAGCCAATCTTTCTTCTCCATGCATGATACCATGCAGGCGGATCAATTGGAAGCACTTGGTCTGGTATAGACCAATTTTTCACCAAAGTGGGTTATAGACATATCAGGGGGTATGGAAGATTCGCCAGCACCATACCAGCGAGCCGCAAAAGAGCAGCAGTAGCGAGATGAGCCATACAATATGCCAAGCATCCAGGGCAGTGTTTGGCACAGCGGGTATGCTCTGGCCTAATCCAGATGTTGATGCTGTGTCAGGCGTTTCCGTAACAGACGTTGTATCGGAGGGCAGTTGGAGTTGATTTCCAGCAGGTTGAGTGCCAGTATTGGTTGGTTGTGTTGCTCCAATGCTACCTGGTGAGCCGGTGCCTCTGGTCGGGCTGGAAGTTTTCGTGGGTGTAGATGTTTTGGTCGGGCTGGAAGTTTTCGTGGGTGTAGATGTTTTGGTCGGACTGGGAGTTTTCGTGGGCGTAGGTGTTTTGGTCGGACTGGGAGTTTTTGTGGGCGTAGCGGTGACTGGTTGGTCAGACGCATTATTGCTGGCGTCGATAGTCGGTTGTCCGACAAGTTGCCAGTTCGCCGAGCCATCTGGTATGCGTGCGTATGACTGATCTGGAAGGAGTAAGGGTATAGTGGCTTGGTCAATCACTATGCCCGTGTTGGCAAACGAGAGGATCACATTCCACATTGATGGCGGTGTTGGGTCATTCTCTAGCGGGAAAACAACAAAAAACCCGCCTGGAGCAATTGTCGAGCCAAATGGCAGAAGGTACCAGTTGGAACCGCCATTGACGGAGATACGTATGCGTGATGCATACAGGTCGAGTGGCAGACTTTGCGGATTGTAGAGTTCAATCCAGCTATTGAAAATTGGGCCGGACCCCTGTAGGGAATATTGGCAGTTCCAGGTTGTGTGTGGATCGGAGAGCACCTCATTGATCCATACGCTGCCAGAAGTAGCAGGAACAGGTATAGGCGTGCCGGACACAGGCGGCGGCGTGTTGGGTGCGCATCCATGGGCAGTGTTCATTGTTTGCAGGTGCGTGGGCATGGCTTGAACGGGCATGCTCAGCAGAAAGAAAGACGAGAAAATCAAACAGAGAGACATTCCTAAAGCTACAGATACTGTCGATACTTGAGATTGCGAAAAATGCTTAGACGCGAAAAAATGGGTTTTATACATGGCTTCCCTCCCTTACTACTTAGTTAGCACATACTGTGCGCATCTATTATATGTTCTTATACTTCGATAATCAATGGTTCAGAGGGGAAGTAGGTAATTTGGGTATACAGTAAATAAATTCATGAAATTCAATATAATGGGTGTATGGGCAAAGGAAAAGCAGCAGCCAGGAGCTTCAGATGCTCTTGGTTGCTGCTCTATCCTTGTTCTATGGCGTTAGCGACTGCGCCGCGTGGTGACGACTTGTTGGCGGCTATTATAGACGGGTGCGAAGAGCACGCGGCTTAGTGCGACAAGTCCCCAACCGATCAATCCATAGATCAGCATAGCGATCAAGGTTGAAAGTTCAAAAACGCTATGGGTGCCTATCGTTTGGTCGTTAAAGATGCCATTGAAGGGCGCTACGAACCCATGAGCGAGGTTGTACAGGAACATAGTAAAATCACTCGACACACTAGCTCCAAGTAGGCGAAAAATGAAACGCAGGCCGAGGATGACTTCCAGTACACCCAGGACGAAGTAAATCACCCTGGTGCTCCAATTGCGCATATTGGCGCGGCTGAGATTGTGGTTATCGTAGACCTCTACCTGACTTTCAACCTGATTGCCCGTCGAGTCAACATAATTCTCATTGCGACTTTCCATATGAGATCCGCCAGCATTGACTGATTGTGCTGTATTGTCAGCAATTGGCGGTGGTGGCGCAATTGGCTCTGCAATATTTGGATAACCGGGTGTCCGTGGGTCAGGTGAATAGGGTTGGTTTGTCATGATTTGTATCTCCTTATACGATTGCACTGATCCTCACAATGAGTGGCAGATACTGTGCGAAACCTGTTCTCAGATAACATGCGGATAATTCCGAAAACATTGCGATTGTACGAAACCTTCTCAATGTTGTATACACACTTTTTTAGATTTACGCCAATCATCTGTCTTTTTTAACACGTATGTTGAGAGAAAAAAGTGACAAATCTCTTGTTAGTGTCTTGAGGAAAAAGAGATGGAAGGCTAGGAGAGGCATTGTACGGAAGCAAACGGATATACAGGACTGTGTATAAAAAGTCTGTGTACTGTTCTCAAAAGGGGGTACCCTTACGCATCCACACCTTTTACTGCAAGGGGCATGGATGCGTATCTCTCATGTACCAAGGGATTATTGGGAGAGATATTCTATAGGGATTCTGCCCCGGTTGCGTTCTTGGAGTGCGCGACGTAAGGCACTGGCGCTACTTTCTCCTAGTGTAAAGGCGATCACCGAACCAATAATCAGGCCGCCGATGCCGCCGAGTAAAATGCCACTGAGAAAGAGTCGATTACGCAAAAATGTCATCGTTGACCGCCTTTTCTGCTAAAATCACTGTAAGTATACAACCGTCTTCGCGCCGCTCCAGAGCCGCTCCAGATCATAATATTCGCGTTCTTTCGCTGCCAGGACATGCACAACGATATCGACAAAATCGAGCAGAATCCATCCTGTTTCAGCGTCTCCCTCGCGGTGCAGCAGGCTAGCGCCCTGTGCACTGAGTTGCTTGTCGATGGCATCCGCAATAGCCTGAATTTGACGGCGATTGCTTCCACTACAGATCACAAAGTAATCTGCGAACGTTGTGACCTCGCGAATATCCAAAAGCAGGACATCTGAGGCCTTTTTGTCAGCTGCGGCATCCACTGCGGAACGCGCTAACTGACCAGGATCAAGCAATACTCCTTCCACAATCACTCCCTCTTTGTGTGTATTCCAGCCCTGACAGGTTGCTTTGTGCACCCGGCGGCATGGAAAGGATACTATGCCATGCATTATATCATGCCTAGACAAGTTTGGAGATCCCACATGGTTCTACGACCAGTGGCCTTCCGCTACAACAAAATGATAACACAAGCATTGCATAGGATCAACAATTGCAAACAAACGTTTGAGTACTGGCCTATCCGCGCCGATCAAAGTGCGTTGGCCTCTCTAGTAGCTCAGAGAGATCCGCACCAGGGGCGATCTCTTGCGGCTCGGTACCGCGTGTGAAGCTGCGTGCGTTGGTGATGCCTCCCAGCCGCAGTTCGGGGCCGCGCCGACGCAACCAGCAGCCTTCGCGCATACCCAAGACTGGCACATCGTTCTCTTCCAGGAATTGCTCAATACGCTGGGCGCGCGTCTCGCCCTTGTGAGTGGAGTTTGGGTCGGGATCGAGGTAATGCGGATTGATCTGGAAAGGGATCAGGCCAAACGCTTCAAACGAGGACGGTTGGACAATTGGCATATCGTTGGTTGTGCGCAAGCTGGGACAGGCCATATTTGTGCCTGCACTCGATCCCATATAGCGCAGCTCGCCAGCCGCAACGCGCTCGCGTACGATGTCGAGCAGGTTCTGTTCTTGCAGCGTCTTGAGCAGACGGAAGGTGTTGCCTCCGCCTACATAGAGCACGTGAGCTTCCGCAACCGTTTGGCGGGGATTGGTTGCCATATGTATGCCTGTGACCGTTACGCCAAGCGGGTCCAGACTCTTCTGTGTCCAGTCCGTATAGTCGTCATAGTCGGCCAGGGCATAGGGGACAAAGTGGACGATGCGTTGATCGCCCAGGAATTCTTGCACGATGTCCAGCGCGTATTCCAGCGGTTGCATACCGAACACTGCTGAACTGCTTAGGAGAAGCAGATTGTTTTGCATAAGATTTTACACTTTCTTCCTTTGGTTTGCGATTTGTCCTGCCACAAGCAGTCCTTGAATCAGAACGATCAGCGCACCCAGTAATAACAGATGCTTGGGTATATCTCCGTCTAAATAGGCTGTCTGCAATAAGGCGCAGAGACAGATCGCACCGCCAAAGGAGACGAGCCAGATGCGTTGACCCCAGTCAAGGCCTTGACGTAAGAACCAGAGCAATAAACTGACCCCTGCGATCAGTGGCCCATAGAGTAAGATCAGGCCGATCTGCGTTGGGTTGAACTGGATAAACAATTGTGTCGAGGACTGCATATCGTTCAGCGTTTGTTGTAGGAAGGCCAGGCCGAGGCTGAGCGTAGCAACTCCGGTGAGCAGGAAAACTAGCCCAGCTAAGGCATTGCGTATTCTCATAAACATTGTGAAAGAGACGAGCAGAGCCAGTGCAGCCAGCGTAGCCTCTGTAGCGTGATCCAGGCCAGCGGAGTTCTCTGGTCCATAGGGGGCAGCAATATTAAAGGTGAGGATGCTGCCCCCTACGGTCAGAGCGAGCAACAGGAGAAACATCAGTAGAAAGCTGGGGGTCCAGAGGCGCGTGGGTGCGGCTGTTTGCCCGACGCGCTGCGTGGGATGATAGCGTGGGTATGGCTGGCCGTTGGCACCAGGAGTCACAGGCAGTGGACCAGGTGTTTGCTCAATTGGCTGGGGTAAAGCACGCAGGATCAGCTTATCTTGCATTCCAGTCTGTTCTAGTACGGGTTGGGTGGCTTGATAAGCTAGCGGTTGAACTGGACCAACATATTCGGTTGGGGCCGAAGAGGGTGCGAGTAGCGCCGGGATAGGTGCACTATTCTTCTGTTCTTGCTGACGAATACGCGCCAGAGCTTGTTTAACTTCTAACGCGCTAGTCGGGCGGTTGTTCTCATCGAGTGAGAGCAGGCGCAGAATCAATTGATCCAGCGCAGCAGGCACTTGAGGGTTGAATTGGCGCACTGGTGGAAAAGTGAAACGGTCAGCCGCATGGTAGGGATCGCGATTGCTTAGGCAGCAGTGCAGGGTTGCGCCTAGAGCGTAGAGGTCCGAGCGAGGCGTAGTTTGCCCGCTACCATGCTGTTCGGGTGGTGCGTAGCCGGGCGAGCCAAGCATGATAGTATCCTGTGGTTGCCCCTCTTTAAAAAATCGTGCAATGCCAAAGTCGATTAGGTAGACATGCCCTTCGCGTGTCGCCATCACATTGGTTGGTTTGAGATCGCGGAAAATGATGGGCGGATGCTGTTGGTGCAGATAGATCAGGACATCACAGAGCTGGTTGGCGTAGTGCAGCACCTGGTCTACAGGCAACGGTTGCTTGGCATCCTGGAGCAATTGGAGCAGTGTTTTGCCCTCGATAAAGTCCATGACCAGGAAGGAGCGTCCACCAGTGTCAAAGGCATCATAAATATGGGGCATATTGGGATGTTTGAGGGCACCGAGCAGATGGGCCTCCTGCCGAAAACGGGCTACGGCCTCTGTGCGTTCTTGTTCATTCAGATTTTGCTGGCTCATCTCTTTAATAGCCACACGTCGCCGACCCATTTGCATATCCAGGGCTTGGTAGATCGCGCTCATTCCACCGCGTCCGGCCAGTTGCACAATCAGATAGCGTTGCGTCAAAGTCGATTGGGGCGCGAGATTGCCCGTTAAACTATCAAAGGTGGACATGCTACACCTCATTTCTCTCTGTTTCAGTCTTTTTAGTCTCAGAATGTCTATTTCGAGTGTAGTATAGTCGATCCAACGAGCGGAATCAATGAGCTACTTCACGTTTTTCGCTTTGAATCATGCGCATACAACCCAACAGCAAACACAGTTGTACGACCTGAGCGAAAAAGAAGTTATTGACGTTGCTAAGCACAGAGATGCTGGACCAAGTGACTTGCAAGAGAAAGAAGTTGTGCAAGGACATATTGATGGGTGCCAGCGCCAGTAAAATCACTGGAACTAGCCCAAAGAGAAAGGTTGGTGCAGGCTGTTTTTTCCAGCAAGATGGGCGCAACCACCAAAAGAGGCAACCGGCAATTAACGCGGCAGCGGCAAGCGCATTTTCTATGGTGAGAATATTGGCCTGAGATGTCAGATAGTAGGTCAGCATCACGCCAACGGCGGCCAGAATGGGGACCAGGAAAAAGAGCCAGCTATCCCAGGCACTCAGAAGCGTATTTTTGATGGAAAGGCCAATATATGCTCCTAATAAAGCTATACAGGTAGCGACGTTGAGGTAGGATTGGAGCGGTGCATTGGGATTAAGACCCTGGAGATTGAGAAAGATATTCAGAAGCATAAAGGCTGAGCTGAGTCCGCCAAAAATACTGCCGACACGTATCCAACGCGAACGTGTCACGCTGCCCAGGCCCAGCCAACCAAGCGTTGCCAGGATTACCTGCGTGAGAATGATCCATGTGCCACCAAAAAGCGAGGCATACCAACCCTGTGTAAAGAGGCTCTCCGCACTTAATCCCAGTACCAGAGTCAACGCAAAGATCAGCAGAAATGCTGGTGTCCAAATGATCTTTGCGCTTGATATTGTGTCCTGTATAGTGTCACTTGCGATGCTCTCCTGTGCATTTTGCAGGGACGCGTCTGGCTCTCCTGCTTGCTCCTCGGATTGGTTACGATCTGTTTCTGGCTGAATAACGCTGTCTGACATGCCTGTTCCCTTGCTTGAGTGTAGTGTGCGCTCCCATTATAGTTCGCCTATGCGCGATTATGCAATTGAATTGACCATTTGTGTGGAGGGTGAACCAGGATCTGGTTTAGTCGTGGATAGTACTTGCTTTGCTGGTTAAGATACAATAGAAGGCGATTTGATGAAGCAAGAATAGTGAATCTGGCTCTTGTTTGTAGAGCTTGGAGGAGTATTTTACGCATGGACAAGCCTGTTTCCACACAAACTTTGCAAGAAATGATGACCTATTATAAAGAGCGTGCTCAAGAATATGACGAGTGGTTTTATCGGCAGGGGCGCTATGATCGCAGTCTGGAGAGCAATGCACGCTGGTTTGCTGAAGTAGATGAGGTGGTCGTCGCGTTGGAGACGTTGCAGTTGGAGGGTGATGTGCTCGAACTCGCACCGGGTACAGGTATCTGGACTGAGCGGCTGGTGCGTACGGCGGCAACGGTGACTGCTGTAGATGCCTCGCCAGAAATGATCGAGGTCAACCGTGCCAAGCTTGCCAACGAACGCGTTTCGTATGTGCTGGCTGATCTGTTTTCCTGGCGACTTGAGCGCGTTTATGACGCGGTTTTCTTCGGATTTTGGATCTCGCATGTGCCTCTGGAGCGGCTGGACGGCTTTTTGGCCTCAGTGGTAACCATGCTGCGTCCGGGCGGCAAGGTCTTTTTTGTGGATAGCCAACGCGAGCCAAGCAGTACTGCCGCCGATCACTTGTTACCTGAACAGGATAGTCAGGTCATGGTTCGGAAATTAAACGATGGGCGGGCCTTTGAAATCGTCAAAAACTTCTACGATCCCAGCGACTTGGCTGCACGCTGTGAACGCGCTGGTTTTGAGATCAGTGTGCGCGAGACTGCAACCTATTTTCTTTATGCCTTTGGTACGCGCCGCTAGCCATCTATAGCAGAGAGCAAGGTTCCTGATGGGGTTTGGCCGATCAGGAACCTTGCTCTGCATAGACTCTTCAGCGTGCTGTTTTACGTTGCTCGTTTTCTTTGGACGAGCGAACGTCTCACGGCTTGTCTGAACGTGGATTTGTGGGCCACTGTGGTGGTCGTTCGCTGGAACCATGTGGTGTAGGCGGCACATAGCCATGCGGTGTTGGTTCGCTGGAACCATGTGGCGTTGGTGGCACCGTTTGCTGTGTTGGGTACGACGAGTGTACAGGCGGCACGTTTTGTTGGGCCGCGTAGGTCGAAGGTGCCGTTTGTGATCCTGCGTACTGCTGCCCCATCTGTTCGGAATGAGCCAGATCAGTTCTCGCCTGCTGCACGATTTGCTCAGGATTGTAAGGCCGATTACCCATAATCTGGCTTTCACCGCGAGCCAACCAACGTTGGACTGTTTCGCGTCCACCCAGACCAAAGGCCAAACCAAAGGCCAGAGCTAGACCTGCAACTATGGCTGTAAAGAGCGAATTGATCAGCGCCGGAGCAATCTGTAACTGTTCCAGTGCGATCATAGCCGCAAAGGCAATAATCGACCAGCGCGTAATCGTTCCAAAGATGCGCGAATTGCCAACCTTTGTGGCGCTCGTCGCTCTACGCACAAGGTCACTGGCAAAGACCGCTACCAACGTACCCAGGAAGAGCACGAGGACCGCGACGAAAACATTTGGGATATAACCCACTATTGTGTTTAACGTGTTGCTAACTGTAGGCAATCCCAGTGAATCCGTTGCGGGCACTAGGAAAATCAGGAAAATGAACCAGAAGGCAATCTTTCCTAAAATCCCGGCAGTATCCATTCTCATGCCCATGCGCTGTTCCAGGCGTGTAAGTCCAGCACGCTCCGAGAGACGCTCAAAGCCCACTTTCCTCAGCAGCATAGTTACGGCTTTCCCAACGACATAGCTGACTAACCAGCCGATGAACAGAATCACCAGGAAGCCTACAAGACGTGGCACAAAGGCAAAAACCATACCAAGCGCATTGGTAAAGGCGTTGATGATACCTTGAATCATCAAGAACTCCTTTCTGGAATCCTGTAATATCTGTGAACTGTAACCGAACAATTCACATACGACAGTTTAGATATAGAATAGAAGCATCCAGCTTCTACTACAAGTGAACAATGATTATTTAAGCGATTATTCATAGAAATAATCACATCAAAATAAAGAATAACTACTGCTATTTTCGATAAATAATGGCGAAGGTAGTGGGATGGACAGAAGAAAAGGCAGTGGGGATGCGCGTGAGTAAACTGGTGGCGTTGCTCACGCGCGTTTCTGTGGGTGAACGAGGTGCGCGTTAGATTTGTTGACCGTTCGCCATTTGGATAGCCTGTGTGCGCAACGCTTGCAAACCCTCGCTAAAACGCACAGGATAGGGGGTTTCCGCGTGCAATGCTCGATAAGCTGTCGGCAAATGCTGGAGGTTCTGCTGCGCTAGTTCGCGGATCTCCGAGAGCGGGGGCAGGCTGCCTGGGATCATCTCGCCATTGCGCATAACGGGACGGAGCAGGCGTTGATAGTTGGCCGGGGCTGACTCGCGGGCGAGCTGGATGACATCTTCCTCCCAGTGTGGATGACGATAAACCTCTTTTTTGCCTGGCCAAGTTGATTTAGCGCCGGCTGTTTTGACCTTGGGAGACTCCGTGCCAGTCTCATCCACATACCACACCTCTTTAAAGACCGCGCCTAACGAACCGCCCTCGATTCCCCGTTCAGCCGAGCCTGCTCCGCTGCCCAGCGCGGTACCGACTCCGAACGAATCGATGGCCGCGCCAGCTTGCAGCAGTTCGGCGATTTTCCACTCGTCCAGGTCGTTGCTAGCCAGAATGCGCACCTGTTCCAGGCCGGCTTTATCCAATTGCTCGCGTACGTACAGCGAATCCGCTGCCAGATCCCCGCTATCCAGGCGCACCGCTGCCAGCGAATGGCCCAAAGTCTCCTGGGAGCGTAGCGCAACGGTGATTGCGGTATGGATCGCTTGGCGAGCGTTGTAGGTATCGAGCAACAGCGTGTAGCGGTTGTAAGCTGTAGCGATAGAGGTAAAAGCTTCTTCTTCGTTAGGAAAAAGCTGGATCAGCGCGTGCGGTACTGTACCGGTGGCGGGCAGACGAAACTCGTAGGCCGCGTTGAGCAGTGAAGTGCTAGCACAGCCGCCGATATATGACGAACGGGCCACCGTCAGCGGCTCCTGAGCACGCCGGAAGGCAAATTCCGAGACTCGGCGGTGTTTGCCATCCATTTCAGCGGCGTACGTGATGCGTGAAGCCTTGGTTGCGATTAACGTCGCCAGATTGAGCGCCTGGATTAAACCAGCCTCGATCAGTATCGCCTCACGGAACGGTGCAGTAATGCGCATCAGTGGCTCGTGGGGAAACGCAATCGAGCCTTCCGGCATCGCGAGAATCTCTCCTGTGAAACGTAACTTGGCCAGCTCATCCAGAAATGCAGAGTCATAATCGCGAATGTGCGCAAGAAAACGTAATTCCTCGCTAGTATAATGAAAAGCCTGCACAAACCCTAACGCTGCCTCGATGCCTGCCACTAGCAAATAGGCTCCGCCAAAGGGAGCAGTGCGTGTATAGAGATCAAAGGTTGTTAGGCCATTGAAACCCGTGCGCCAACTTACATAAGCTGAATCTGGATGGTACATATCAGTTAGCAGTCCTGTGTGAATACTAGGTGCTCTACGGTACATAGTTTTTCTCCCATCATGATTTTTGTTTGAGTTAGTGTACATTGTACCATAGCTGTTCTTTCTCAGAACACGAAAGGGAAATGATATATGACAGAAGATGCTGTTTGGGAAAATCACAATGGCGCGTTTTACCACGGCCTTGCTCTCTAGTGTGAGTGGTGCATTGGATGGGCTGCGCCCATCCAATGCACCACTCACACTACTTTCTGCTAGTCTTTCACTGGATGTAATTTCTCAGGATGCTTCTTTTTCCAATAGCGCATATATCCCTGCACCGTCATTGGGTAGTTAGTGGCGATATCGTAGCGCACTACTAGGCGGAATGTGCGCGAGACACGCTCCAATTCGGGATTTGCCTGTTTGATCAGCATCGCTGTAATCTCTTCTTCAGACTTGCCCTCGTTCATGGCACTCAAGATAAAGTCGCCCCAGCCGTAGAGCCGTTCGCGCAGACTGCCGATGTGGAGGGCAACGCTGATGATTGGGCCATAATGGCCGATATACAGCACATCTGGACGCAGACGTTTGATCAGGTCCAGGCTGGCTGACCAGTCCTCTAGATCAAGGTCAGGTGGCGGCGTGGGCGGGCGTACATAGTCGCTGCCCTGTAAACGCACACCGGCAACATCGCCTGCGAAGAGTTCTCCGGAGTGGGCATCGAAGAAGATCACATGGTGAATGGCATGGCCTGGCGCGTAATGGACCTCCAGGCGGCGTCCCGCCACATTGAGGATATCGCCGCCCTTGAGCGCTTTAAGCTGATACTCTGGCACTGCTTCGATCTCGCCCCAGAGCGGACCCATGCGCTCGCCATAGATTCTCTGTGCACTGGCGATCAGCTTGCTTGGGTCGAGGAGATGCGGCACGCCTTGGCTGTGCACGTAAACCTGTGCCTTGGCTACGCGCCGTGCCAGCGATCCGACGACTCCCGCGTGGTCTAGATGGACATGTGTGACCAGAATATGCGTCAGGTCTTGCGGATCGAAGCCAGCCTCGCGTATCCCAGCCAATAGCGCTTCCAGGGTGCTCCCAGGGCCGGGATCGACGAGCGCAAGCTCCCCATTTCCGGCCAGCAGATAGGAGCCAATAATCTCCTCTTCGTCCTGGAATGGCAGCGAGATCTGCCAGAGTCCAGCACGAAGTTGTGTTACCTTGGTCAAGTTGGCCCCCTTATTTTTTGACGGCAATGGTCTTGGCCTGCGTAAAGAGCAGCAGGTAATCACGTCCGCCAGCTTTGGAGTCCGTTCCAGACATATTGAAACCGCCGAAAGGATGAGCGCCGACCAGGGCACCAGTACACTTACGGTTGAGATAGAGGTTGCCCACGAAGAACTCCTCTTTGGCACGTTCCAGGTGCGCTGCATCGCCCGAATAGACCGCGCCAGTCAGGCCAAACTCAGTGCTATTGGCGATTTCCATAGCGTCATCGAAGTCCTTGGCCTTTATCACTGTCAGCACTGGGCCAAAGATCTCTTCTTGCGCAATGCGTGCCTGGGGCGCGACATCTGCGATCACTGTTGGCTCGATAAAGTAGCCGGGGCCGTGATGGCCGCCACCGGTCAGCAGGCGTCCCTCGCCCTTGCCAACCTCGATATATTCGTTGATCTTCTTGAAGGCGTTGGCGTCGATTACCGGACCCATATAGGTCTCTGGTTTGGTCACATCGCCCAGGCTGAGCTTTTTTGTTTTCTCGACGACCTTGCGTAGCACTTCATCGTAGACCTTCTCAACGATGATTGCCCGCGAACCTGCCGAGCACTTTTGTCCCTGGAAACCAAAGGCAGCAGCGACAATACCCTCTGCGGCGGCGTCCAGATTGGCGCTTTCATCGACCAGGGTTGCGTCTTTCCCGCCCATCTCCAGGATCGTGCGTTTGAGCCAGCGCTGACCTTTGTGATGTTTCGAGGCCAGTTCGTGAATGCGTAGGCCGACCTCGCGTGAGCCAGTGAAGGCGATGAAACGCACCTGGGGATTCTCGATCAACGCGTCGCCGATGGTGCCGCCGGAGCCAGTCACAAAGTTGACCACACCCGCAGGCAGACCGATCTCTTCCAGCATACGCATAAACTGCCAGGCGATCATTGGCGAGGTGCTGGCTGGTTTCAGGACCACTGTATTGCCCGCCACCAACGAGGCCGAGGTCATGCCAATCATAATCGCGCCAGGGAAGTTCCAGGGCGGGATGACCGCGCCCACGCCTAGCGGAATGTAGACGAGTTGGTTATCTTCGCCCTCTACTTTGGTCAGCGGTTGCTCGTCGGCCAGACGCAACATCTCGCGGCCATAAAACTCCATGAAGTCGATGGCCTCTGCCGTGTCGCCATCGGCCTCAGCCCAACTCTTGCCGACCTCGTAGACCATCCAGGCGTTAAAGTAAAAGCGACGTTGGCGTAAGATCTCGGCAGCGGCGAATACATAGGCCGCTCGCTCCTCAGCCGGTACGCGTTTCCAACTCTTAAAAGCCTCTTCCGCAGCTTTCACCGCCTCGTTGGCCTGCTCAACTGTGGCACTGGCGAAATACCCAATCACCTGCTCAGGATTTGAGGGATTCGTCGAAGCAAAGGTCGCCTTGCTTGTGATCTTTTTGCCGCCAATAATGAGCGGATGCGTTTGCCCCAGCTCGCTTTTCACTTGTTCCAGCGCTTGAAGTTGGCCTTGACGATTCTCCGTTGTGGAGAAATCGGTGAACGTTTCATTCTTAAAGGGGGTCTGCGCGTGCGCTACTGCACTTACCATCATTTTAGCCATGATAAACCGGCACTCCTTCGTGTCCAAACAAAAAAACAATGACTACTTTATTGTATTGTATCTCATAAAAAGCAGAGGGTGGTAGGGATGTTATCGAAGGCCATGTTGTTGTATCCGCTTCAGTCGTTCACTGAGTTCTTGCAGGTCTGTTATGAACCACACATGATTGCCACGGTTCGATTCGTATACAAAGTCTCTGAGAGCACGACTCTGAGCTATATGTTGAGATATATCGCCAAGGATTACGAGACGCCGTTTATATGTCACGCATTTCTGAATGATTTGACCAGCAAGACGTGTCTTGAGTTGGAAGAAATCATCATCAAGCCGTTCCACTGGAAGAAGGATCAACTCGGCACTATCCTGCATGGCCTCGCCGATCAGATCTAGGGCATCACGTTCGCTTTTCAGTTTTTGTCCGTTTGGTGCACAGACGAGAACTTGTACATCATGAATTGTTGTAAGTGTGTCCAACATTGTATCTCCTAAAGCTTGTGCCAGGCAGAAAATCGAGATAAGTACTTTATAATCCTGAATTACTGCCAAGGCGCAGAATATATGTATAAGATTTTGTGCAACATCTAACTCACAAACTGTTGCACAAAATCGCCCACCCGTTGTCTATATCCAGCCTTATCGACGTTATACGCCAACCCATGCCCAGCGCCTGGTACGAGCACTTTTTCTTTGTAGGTTGTACATGCCTCATAAAGATGATGCACCATCTCAGTTGGGACAAACATATCGTCGGTCCCGTGGATGAACAGGACTGGTCTGGTATTTTTGCGCACCTGCTGGAGTGCGGAGGCTTCGCCAAAGAAATAGCCCGCTCGCAATTTGCACACTAGACTTGTTAAGGGTAATAGAGGAAATGGCGGCAGTTTGTACATGCTTTTCAATTGATGGGAAAGGATATCTGTGACAGAGGTATACGCGCAATCAGACACAATGCATTTGACCTGCTCAGGCAACTGCTCACCACTGACCATCAGCACGGTTGCGCCGCCCATAGAGATGCCATGTAGGACGATTTGCGCATCCTGACCAGTTCGTTGGAGCGCGTAATGTATCCATTTCAGGTAATCTAAGCGATCTAGCCAGCCGAAACCAATGTACTTGCCCTCGCTCTCACCGTGGCCCCGGTCATCGACCATCAGGACGTTAAAATCAAAGCGTTCATGATACATGCGTGCGAATGAGACAACATCCCGTTTGGCCCTGCCTCCGTAGCCATGCGCCAGCACAACAGTCTTGTTGGTAGGTGCACTGGCGGCAAGATAGTAGCCGTGCAAGAGCAGTCCATCATGGGACTTCATTTCAAGATCCTCAAGTGGTTGGGTCTCTAACCAGGCTAGGTGAGGTATAGCTAACTCTTCAAACAGATCAACTGCTACATCTGGACTGTTGACGACGTATTTCTTTTGCTTGCGCACGATTCCGACGCTAAAAAAGTAGAAACTGATGGCAATCAAAATAAGTAAAAGGCTCAGGACAATGCAGAGCAGAATAATTGCGGCTGCTGGCATGTGATTGGTACCTCTAGCGAGTGGGTAAACTCGTTTTCTGTAGATGTGTTTTGCTTAGCATACCATTTTTCTCTTGAGCGTTGCAAGGAAATTTACAATTCCAGGGGATAGAGTATATTGTGCTTTTTAGCAATAGAGAGAGCACAATATACTCTTTGGATACTTACTGTATATAGCGCTCAAACCAGCGCAACTGCCGTTCGGTAGCATCGCGTTGATGGTCGCGTTCGGCTAGCCCGTGGCCTTCGCGTGGGTAGACGACGCACTCGACGGGGACATGGCGTTCGGACAGGGCGCGATGGAAGGCGTATGCCTGAGCGACTGGCACACAGGGATCGGCTTCACCGTGCAGGATCAAGGTTGGTGTGGTGACACGTTGCGCGTAGGTGATTGGTGAACATTGGTGATAGACTTCCGGCTGCTCCAGAGGCGTGGCGGCGAGCAGCAGGATATCGGCGTCGGGGATGTTACTTTGCGCGTGCATGTTATGCCAATCGGTGATGCCCGCGCCAACCATAGCCGCTCTAAAACGGTTGCTTTGTGTGACGGCACAGGCGCTTAGGTAGCCACCATTGCTCCAGCCACCGATGCAGACGCGGTTGCTATCGATCTTACCCTGTTGCGCCAGATACTCGACACCGTTGAGGATATCTTGCAAATCTTTCCCGCCCATGTCACCCAGTACTGCATCTGCGAAGGCTATGCCCTGACCCCAGCTTCCGCGCATATTTGGGCGGAAGACTGCGAAACCTCGTGCTGTATACAGGTGTGTAAAAGCGAACCAACTATCACAAAACGCGCCAGATGGTCCACCATGCACGTCAATATAGAGTGGCGGTAGTTGGCCTGTTTGCATCGTGAGCGGTGGTGTGAAAAGGCCGTCAATCTGCCAGCCATCGACGCTTGCGTAGCGGATGCGCTCGGTCTTAGCCATTTCTAGCGTCTCTTCCATAAGCGGATTTAGTCGTGAGAGCCGCTTCCATTCGATCCCGTCAGGTAGGTTGCCAGCGTGGTTCAGCGTGCCGAACCAGACATCGCTGGGTTGTTGCCCGGTTGAGTGGATGGTCGCGCAAAACCGTTGGTCAGGTGTGATCGCGAGTTGGGGCTGGTCCCCCTGCATGACGAAATCTTCTGTTAGCACGGTGACTGTGCCCTCACGCACATCAAGCAGGCCGACTTGGTGCGTAACGTGTTGTACGGCAGTGTAGAGCAGGTGATGCCCATCAGGAAGCCAGCAGCACCAGCTTGGGCTGCAAGCAATGTCCGGTGTGAGATTGCGGACTTGGCCGTTTTCTACTGCAACAGTAAAGATATCGCCGCTGCCACGCCCTGGATCACTCCAACGGCCTGAGATATAGGCAATCTGCTGGCTATCGGGCGACCAAGCCAATGCTCTGGCCTGCCAAGTGAGATGGACCACCTCGCGTACCGCGCCCCCATTAGCAGAAACGACGCCGATGTGGCTGTGATACCAATCAGTATCTTCCGCACCATTTGAGTAGTAGAGCGCGAGTTGCCGACTATCAGGCGACCAAGCATGTTCCCAGACGGTGAGATTAGCCTGGGTAACTGGCTCCGGGATCGCCTGATCCGGGCGGATTGTCCACAAACGGCGGTGACGTGCTGATCCTAAGACCTTGGGATCGCTCTTTGGTTCTTCGCCTTCCAGGGAAATAAAACTCAAGCGGCTACCATCAGGTGCCCAGGCTAGCTCGCTCACGCCATTTGGCATTGTGCAGAGCAGCCGGGGTTCGCCACCTGTGACTGCGATCAGATGCAGTTGTGGCTTCTCTTTTTCTCCTTCCGGCTTTGTGATAAAGGCCAGATGTTTGCCATCAGGCGACCAGCGGGGACAGCTTTCGTTGTGTTTGCCGCTGGTGAAGGGCCGTGTCTCTCCGCTGCCCGTCTCAGCTATCCAGATACGTAGGCGACGTTTTTGCTCGCCCGGCATACGTTCTCCGACGACAAACGCGACGCGTTGACCATCGGCGCTGATCGTCAGATCAAGAGGGGCACGCGCATCCAAAAGCACGTCGAGGATGGCAGGCAGACGAGTTTCATTGGCTATATTTTGTGACGAGGTTGAGGGATGAATAGAGGGTTGCTCGTTCAAATCGCTACTCCTTTTGTGGTTATCAGCATTGCTAGAAGATGAGAATCACTGCACAGAACATTGGCACACTGACAGGATTCTCTGTGCAATACACATCATAACATATAACCATACGGTGTCTGCTAGCTAACTCTCACGCACAGGCACCCCTCATGCACGCTCTTTCTCTTCATACAACAGATAGGGTTGCCGCCGCTCTTTGAACGCAGCCAGCCCTTCATCCCAGCCAGTTTTACAAGTAGCCACATCCACACCAGTATCCAGCGCATGACGTAACTGGTCGTCGCCGAAGAGTCGATCAATGAAATAGCGGTTATTGCTGCTGGTGATCCAGGTGAAGGTGTCAGGCTGTAATGTGTGCAGGGTTGCCAGGAGGTGGAGGCCCAGTTCTACCGGACGCAGACTCTCGCGGTCAGTGATATGGATCTGGACGCCGCGACACAATATCTGGGCATGTTTTGAGAAGGTTGGTGTAAAATACGCTGGACGGAACGCGACGCCTGGCAGGGAGAGTTGCTCTAGCTCGGCGCGTAACGCGAAGGGATCGAGCCAGGGTGCACCGATCAGTTCAAATGGGCGTGTCGTGCCACGTCCCTCAGAGATATTGGTACCCTCCAACAGACATGTGCCGGGGTAGAGCGTCACCGCGTCGAGAGTGGGCAGATTTGGCGAGGGATAGACCCACGGCAGGTCTGTCTCGTCAAACCACAATGTGCGTTGCCAGTTGCGCATAGGCACAACGATAGGCGGCGGGCAGTTGCGTTCGGCTGCAAAGAGACGTGCCAACTCGCCTATGGTTAGGCCGTGACGGATGGGCAGAGGGTGAATGCCCACCAGCGAGGCAAAGTTTGAATCGAGAATATTGCCCTCAATCTGGATGCCTGTGATGGGATTGGGGCGATCAAAGACCACAAAAGTTAACCCGGCCACTGCTGCTGCCTCTTGCGCGTAAACCAGTGTGGCGAGATTGGTATAATAGCGTGCACCAGAATCCTGAATATCGAAAATTAGCGCGTCGAGTCCCTGCAACATCTCAGCAGTTGGGCGGTGTGTTTGCCCATACAGGCTGTAGACGGGCAGACCAGTGCACTGATCTACTGAGCCATCTACCTTAACGCCTGCCTGGGCATCGCCACGTATTCCATGCTCTGGCCCGAAAAGCGCGTGCAAGTGGATGCGCTCATCGGCGGCAAGTAGATCCACTGTTGTGCGCAAACGGTGGTCAACGCCACTCTGGTTCGTTATCAATCCGACTCGTTTTCCCTGCAATTGGGGCAAACCTTCCTGTAGAAAGACCTCAAGCCCGGTTTGGATTGTATAGTGCTGTGTTCGCTGCATGGATAGATATGTTCCTCTCATTGCTATGGTATGTGGCGTTTTGCACTCCTTCCGATGGTGCAAAACGCCACATACCATAGCAAATACTCTCTCAAAGATTAGCTACCAGAAGATAGGAGCGCATTAATTTCGCTTGCTGGTCCGTTCAAGGCATCAGCCGCTGATATTTTTCCCAGTACCGCTTTTTGGAGCTGGGGATGGATCAGCGTACGAATTTGCGGCCATTGTGGAATGATTGGGGTGATGTAGGTATACTCCACAAATGGTGTAAACTTGCTGATGGGGTCTTGGACACTGACTGATCGACGGGCACCCGGTGCCAGGTAAAAGTGGGGAACATCCTGTGCTATCTGAGCGCCGGTGATATAGCGAGCCAGTTCCATAGCAGCTTTCAGCTTATCATCGGGCAGGTTGTTTGCCACTGAGAGCATCCCAATGCCACCGGCAGTAACATGTTTGCCAGAGGCTCCAATGGGCATTGCTTTGACATCGAAATTCAATTTAACCGATCTATAGCCGGCAGAAGAACCGCTTGGCTCGCTATACATCGCGTAGGTTTTGGTCTGGCTGAACCCATTGCCCATGTCAGCTACAGTTTGTGTTCCGAAGTCTGGAGGCGTTACCTTATACTTTAAGGCTAGATCGACCAGTTTTTGGAGTCCGCTAATTCCTGCTGGACTATTAAATGTGTACTGGGTATTACTATCGTTCAACGGGGCATCGCCGTCTCCCATGATGATCGGCCACGCATTGACCACACCAGGATCGATCACGGATGTGTAGCCATAGACTTTTTGACCGTTGCTGCGCGTGAAGGTGAGTTGCTGCGCAATCTCGACAAACTGCTCATAGGTCCAGTCATCTGAGGGCGGCTTGATATTGCGCTCTTGAAAGATATCCAGGTTCAGGTACATCCCGACAGGCGGTACCCAGAGCGGCCACGCATAGTGCTTGCCCTGACTGGAGACGTTGGCGAGGAGATTGGGATAGATATCTTTTTTATCTTCATCTGTCAGGAAATCGTCGGTAGCTGCAACCAGCTTTTGTTGAATCAGCAAGGCCAGTAAGTCGGAAGGTAAGCGGAACACATCGACTGCTCCACCGCCCTGCACGGCTTGTGTGAGTTTGGTGAAACCAGCCTGATCTCCGGTGTACCCTGTGATATTGACCTGAATTTCCGGGTGCATCTTTCTAAACGCGACCACTGCTGCATCCATGAGCCTGCCTGTTAGATTTGCGCCCTTTGGTTGATAGCCCAACACCCAATATTCGAGTGTGACTGCTTTGGGTCCGCTGGGAGAAGCTGGGCTGCCGCCACAAGCTGTGAGCAGCGAGCTTACCGCGCTCGCCCCTACGACCACTTTGCCTCCATCAACAAGAAATTGACGGCGTGTGACGGACTGTTTTGAACTTTCCATATTCTTGCTCTGCCCCTTGTATCGTGTTTCGCTTACAACGTACTAGCTCCAAGAGATTATCGGTATAATTGGCTCATTGTCTATACCAATATCTCGGCTCTATAATCTCATATGTTGCTGCTGGCGTCAAGCAAGTTTCATTGGATGAGTTCTTTTATCCTATGCGATTGCGAGTGTCTCGACGTTGCCTGTCTCCAGGTCAATCACACGGATGGCATGGTTGTTCGTGTCGGCCACATACAGCTTGCCGTTAGCAGTGGCCAGCCCGGCTGGTTCGTTGAATTGTGCTTGTGTGGCGGGACCATCCTGGAAACCAGCCACACCTGTGCCAGCGAAGGTTCTGACTTCACGCGTCTGCGGATTGAGCGTTTTGATGCGGTTGTTGTAGGTATCAGCTAGATAGACCAACTCGCCGACTGCGCACACGGCCTGGACATGTTGCAATTGAACCTCGTTGCCAATGCCGTCCACATCGCCGAAATCGAAGAGGCCAGTGCCGACCAGTGTGTTGACCTCCGGTGGCCCGGAGAGGTTGATGGCACGCACCGCGCTGGTCTCGCTATCGGCAATGTACAGGGCGCGTCCCGGCTGAATGCTCAGCCCGTTGGGTTGGGCAAACCACGCGTCATGGCGCAGACCGTCGAGCAACCCCTCGTGTCCCGCACCCGCGAACGGCTCAATTCCTAATCGATCTAGATAGAGCACATGGATCTGATGCATCCCTGCCATCGCGATATACAGCCGTTCTTCATACAAAATCAGATCCCACGGTGAACTGATGGCGACTTCACGCGCCATGCCACTGCTCGGTGTGGCAACCATGCCGGTTTGTCCACCCATACCCGCGATGGTCTCAACCTGTTGTGTGCTGAGATCAACATGCCGAATCAGATGATTATCGGTGTCTGCAACGTAAAGCTGGTCGCCATGCAACGCTACGCCCTGGGGCCGCTGAAACTGCGCAGTTGTGTAGGGACCATCGACAGCGCCAGCCGCGCCAGTACCGATGATGTGGCGGACGTTGCCGCGCAGATCAGTCTCGATCAACCGATGGTGAGCGCTGTCACTTATAACCAGGCGATTCGCCTCCGCGTCCACCGCCAGTTTGCCGGGAAAGGCCAGTCGCGCTTCTGGTGTTGTGGTTTGAGCGAAGCGCAGAGGATGGTGATCGAGTAGCCCGACGCGATCAAAATCTGCAATCATCTCGGCCAGTAGCTTTTTTGCCTCTTCCGGGTTGATCTCGCCCTCGTGCCGCGCAATCACGCGATTCTCAGGATCGATAAACAGCAGCGTTGGCCACGCCCGCACCGCATACTCGCGCCAGATGCGCATCCCGGCATCGTTGACCACCGGATGAGCAATGCCGTAGCGTAGCACCGCGTCGCGCACACTCTCAGTACACTTCTCATGCGAAAACTTTGGCGAGTGAATGCTCACAACGCTCAGTTCATTGGGGAACATGTCTTCTAGCTCGCGCAACTGTGCAAGGCAATGTAGGCAATGTATTTGGCAAAAGGCCCAGAAGTGCAAAATAACGATGCGGCGTTTGAAATCGCTGATGTGCAGTGCCTGATCACTATTGATCCAGTCCAGTCCCGCTGGAAAGTCAGGTGCACACACCTCACCGCGAAAAGAAGTTGACATAAAATAAAACGACCTTTCTGATAGCATGATTCTGGCTGCATCATATCACAAGAGAAGGTTGATACTTGTCAAATCGCAAACTATGCCCTATACTCGTGGAGTAATCGCAGATATTACGAAGGAAGTAGAGAGGTTTTGCTATGGCAGAGGTACGACAGGAATTTCCCATTGAGCAGCAGTTGCGCAAAGACATCCAGGAGGCGCAGCGGGCCAAGGATCAGCAGCGTCTGGACACCTTGCGTATGGCCTTGGGCGCGATCCACAATTTGGAAGTGGCGCGTACGGATCGTAAGAACAACCAGTTTGGGCAGCCGCTCACAGAGAGCGACTGCTTTAAGGTCTTGGAGCAGGAGATCAAGAAGCGCACGCAGGCCATCGAACTGTACAAGCAGGCCAAACGCGACGAGCTAGTTGCCAAAGAGCAGCACGAAGTAGAGATTCTCCAGCCCTACCTAGCCGATGCCTTTATGAGCGAGGCCGAACTGCGTGCGCTCATCGCCGACCTGATTGCGCAGAACAGCAAAGAGTTCAAAGCAGTTATGCCTCTGGCTTCGAAGGCCACACGCGGCAAGGCTGATGGCAAGCTGGTCAGCCAGTTGGTGCGCGAGATGACACAATAATTATGGAGAGGTATCTCTTTCAAAACGCTTCCCTGTGATGGGGAGGCGTTTTTGTTTAGAGAAGTGCTCAGATGAAACAATTTTCCCTCATCCGTGCGAGCATATTTTTAGAATTCGCTAACAATATCATAACGGGGTCGCTACCTAAATCTTGTATAACATGATTTTTGATTGTGTGAGTATTTTACTTAAGATATATGAAAAATCTATGCAACACAATATAATGATCCATAAAATCGAGATTTTTGGCGGCATTTATGGTAGAATAAAGGTAGTGATTTTCTAATGTACGCTCTATTTACAAGATGCCGGCAGTCAAAAGGCAGCTAAGCAGCAATTAAATAGATTTGAGCGTGTTTAAGTCTATTTAGAAAGGTAAGTCAAGAATGTTCTGTATACACTGTAGAAATAACCTTCCCGATAATGTCACCTTCTGCAATTATTGTGGTGGACGGCAAATTACGGCTGCAAATCCCGCAGACCCATCAAGGACGAACATCTTAACGGATGCTGGACAGGTATCTAGTGGAGCAATGCCATTACCTCCACTGCTAGATAACATTCCAACTGCTCAGGAAACGCCGTGGCGACCCGTCAGCACTCCCCAAGAACAGAGTAGCTTTCCCCGGTCTCCACAACTTGTACCCACACAACCAAGATCTCTAGCAGATCAGGCTGGTTTTATCATTGCAGGCATCGGCGGAATTGTAGGATTATTATCCTTCTTCACCATGCCCTACCTGTCATATGGATTCCTCTCTGCTACCGGACAGCAACTGGCTAGTTTCGGCTACCAGACTGGTAGTCAGTATGGTAATTCGTATGGATATGGCAGCAGTCAGCCGCAAGCCAATGAATTGGTATTCTTCTGGCTTCTCCCAATCGTTGCCGGGATCATAATCCTGATGGCCGGGGTGCCGCTGCTTAAAAGCGGAGGGACAGGTAAGAAGGGTGCTGCAGGTGGATTAATTGTGTTAGGTGTACTTGCCATCGTTGGATTGCTAGGTACATACATCTATATTAATGTCAAAATCCAGAACTTGACTTTCTCTTCATTAACAATTAACTCAGTTATTGGTTCGGGTATTTGGGTATACATCATAGCAATGATCGCAGTCATAATTGGAGGCGTAATCCAAACAAAAGCGAGTCAGTAACAGCAACATTTGCTTTACGTGCAATTACTAGAAAAGCAGAAGCTAAGCACGACGACGATGGACTGGTCGCCCAGGTGCCCGTTGACCATGGCGCGGGCGGTGTCAACGGCGTAGAGGAAGAGCCTGCCTGGGTGAACGCGCATCACCCAGAGGAGGTGATAGAGGGGAAATGATTGTTGGGATATGAATCGTAAGCGAGGATGTCGGTGCAGGCAAGGCATGCCTTGCCTACACCGACATCCTCACTTCTCTACCTATTTCCCTTGTCGGTAGATATCCACTGCTTTCATGGTAAAGCTGCCAACAGTTTTATCGTAGGGCATGGGAAAAGGACGCTGCTCTTCAGGCATTTTGGCTAAATCACTGTACATGTTGCCCAGACCCTTTTCGATGCCCGGATCACCCTGCGTGAAGCTGCTGACCAGATCATGCCATTCACGGGCCATAGCTTGTGCGGCAGGGCTGGCTGGATCTTCATCAGCAGCGACGAGACGTTTCGCTTCGGTGATGACCGCATCCCAACGTTGTCCGGCTACTTGCTGGTCCTCGGCGGTCCAGGTTTTGGCACGTTCGTCAATTTTCTGACGCTGTTCCTCGGTATAGTATTTGCTAAAATCGTGGTTCATTTGAAACACCCGGATCAGTTGGACAATAGATGGCCAGTCCTCTCGCTTGTTCGTGAGCGCTAGTTCGGCATGCTCGATGGCGCTGATAATCACGTTGAGCTGGTTGCGGCTCTCTATGAGCATGGTCTTTTGCAGGCCCAACGCATCATGTAAGCTGCTTGGACCCACACGCAGACACTGGCGGATCTCGTCGAGCGAGAAGCCCAGAAACTTGAGGGCCAGGATTTGCTGCAAACGCGCTAAATCAGCGTCGCAATACAGACGGTGCCCGGCCTGCGTGTGTGTGCTGGGTGAAAGCAAGCCCTCGCGATCATAGTAGCGCAGGGTGCGTACGGTGACGCAGCCCCGACACGCGAACCGACTGGTTGTGTAAAATGACTGTTCCAGATGATCCTCCTTTCTCTTTCTCCACTCTACAAGGTGACGTAACGTCATACGCAAGTGTTTTGTACACCAATTTTTGAGCTGGTGTCAAACATCTTTGCAAGAGCGTGCACTTCCCAGACAAAGAGAGCGTGTACACGACGTTTTGCCGCGCACACGCTCTCTTTGTAGAGACAATCTTCTTTTACTGGAAGGCAGGCTCCGTCATTTGCGCAATACACGCGTCCGACGGTTTCTGGTTGGGAGTGTTCTCGAACGCGTTGATAATCGAGTTCGAGCAGTCAGAGCTATACTCCTGGCCATGACCTTGGCCGGGGAAGACGAAAAAGTAGCTGTTGCTCAGACTGTTCGCTGTCTCCTGGCCGAGAGATTGCGGCGTAATCGGGTCGTATTCTCCAGAGAGTACCAGTGTGGGCAGGCTGCTTACCACCGCTTGCTTTTGGGCATCAGGCACCTTTTGTACGTTCCAAAACTGGCAGACATCGTACTCTTGCTGCTCACCTGGGCCAAAGACTGCCGCGATCTGCGGCGTAATGCCTTGCTCCGACTTCGTGATATCCTGTTGGGTCAGGAAAGGCCAGTCCTCGCTGCATTCTACTGAGTAGAAAAAGCCATCGCTGATGGTACTGTCAAAGGCCACTAAGCCTTCCATAATGGAGAGTTGCTTATAGTCCTTGTCACGAACTTGGAAGATCGTTTGCGGCAACATCGGAATAAACTGCGTGACGTAGAACGAACTGAACAGCCAGGAAACCAGATCGTTGCCGGAAAGCGGGAGGGTATACGACTGGCCGGTTGTGACATCCGTGGTTGGGAAGCTGACGGGATGCGCGTTCAGGGTGTCCACTAGGTTATAGAAGACATTTTGCAGGTCGGGATATTTGGCATTACAATTCGGGTCTTTCACGCATCCCTGGAAGAGCACAGTAAAGACGTGCTGAGCGTCAGATGGCAGGTCGGAGCGGTTATGGTTCGGCGGGTAAACCGAGTCCAGCACTGCATCACGCACAACGCCAGGATAGAGGCGCATCACCGTCAATGCCAGGCGCGTGCCATACGAGACACCATAGATAGTCATTTTCTGGTAGCCCAGCGCGTGAACCAAGTCGCTGACATCGGCGGCGTTTTGTAGTGAATTAAAACCATTCAAGTCGATGCCCTGGCCCACCAGGCGGTCATGGCAAGCCTTCGCCTGCTGTTCATAGCTCTGCGCACTGACGTCCGAGGTGCTGTACTGAAGATTGATCAGTTCCTTGCATTGCAGCGAGGGCGTTGAGTAGCCAGTGCCGCGTTGGTCAAACAGGATTTGATCGTGATCGAAGATGAAGGTGGAGTAGCTCGCGGACGTAATATATATGCCCAGGCTGGCCAATGAGGGGCCGCCGGGTCCACCATCGAGCCGTAGCACAGGTGCTGGATCGGGTGTTGTCATATACTGTGTTGCCCGAAAGATCGCTACTGCTAGTTTCACCTTCCCGCTATTGCTGCTTGCTGCGCGATTCTCCGGTACCGTCACATAGCCACAACTCACCTGCTTGCCCTCGGTGAGACCTGCACCGACTGGGAAGGGACAGCTAGCTGCCTGAAAGGCTGAGGTAGGTTGCCCGATTCCTGTTGCCGTTGTTGGGGTTGCGCCTGGCTGAGTACTTACTGTGCTCTGTGTGCTAAGTGGCGTTGTCGTAGTCGTGGTCGGACTAGCATTGCGCAGCACACCTGCCAGGATTACCGCTAGCAGTACCAGCACCGCCAGAACTACGCCAGCAATAGCCAGTCCGCCGGGCTTTTTGCGTGGCGGCATTGGTGGTGGATAGCCTGATGGCATAGAGCCTGATGGCGTCATGGTCGGTATGTATCCTGGCTGGAGTGGCCCTGTCACATAGCCCGGCGGGAGTGTAGGGGCTGCATAGCCCGGCTGAGATGTAGGTAGTACATAGCCCGGTTGCGGAGTAGGCGGCACGTAGCCTGGTGGGAATGCTCCTTGTAGATAGCCCGACTGTGGCGCACCCCGATACTGCCCAGCTTGTGTTGGAGCGTTGTTTGGCTGGATCGGCCACCCGCTTGGCACGCCCGGCTGCGGAGTCACAGGCACGGCACCGAATTGTGGCGTGGGCACAGGAGCCGCATCTGACGGCATGTTTGGTGGAGCTGCGGGTGCGCCAAAGGCTGCCAGTGGCTCGGCAGGACGTTCTGGTGCGCTCGGCTGTGCGTATTCCCGATAGATGGGTTCAGGGAACTGATTTGCGGGGATGCTCTGAACATCTTGCTCAGGCTCAGGGGATGGTGTTCCACCCGCTGCGTCATTTGGGTCGTTCTGCATAAAAACGCCTGCCTCTCCAAATACTGTTGCTGTTAAGATTGCATAGTTGAGTATAGCAATGCATAGCAAGAAGTGTCAAGGAAGGTAGGAGCTGACGAGAAGCGATGCAAAATACGAGCCTAATGTCGCATTTTCGCACAAAGAACATTTGGCAGGTGTAGTGGCTATCGTGGGCTACCTGCTCTCACTCTATCTGAGCAGCATTAGTAATGTGTTGCAAGGCGATGCGCACACGCTGATTATTACGCTGTTTTCGGTGATCGCGCTGTTCTTCCTGGTCCTTGGCTGCCTGTTTCTCTTGTTGCGCGTCTTTCCCTTGCTCTTACGCTTGGGAGCTTGGTTGGCTGTGCGCGGACGAGGTGCATCTTCGATGTTGGCGCTGACGCAAGTGTCGCGTGCGCCACGCATGTCTATCCGCATGACGATGCTGCTGGCGCTCTCCGTCGCTTTCCTGCTTTTTACGCTGGTCTATCAGTCTACGCAAACGCACCATATCCAGGATTTGACCACCTACCTAGCCAGGGCCGATTTTAGCGGCGATCTCGCGTCAGGCTCAGGTCCAAACGCACCAACGGTTGCTGCCAAGACCTACCAGGCAATTCCAGGGGCCGTGTCGTCCAGTACCGCTAACATCGTGGTTGAGTACACGCACGCGTTTGACGAACTTTGCGGTGCTGCGTGCTATCGGCTCGACTCCACGCCAGGTGGCTAGCGTGCTGATGTGGGAGCAGGCGATTGTCTATCTCGTGGGTCTGTTGCCAGTGGGGTTAAAGGTTACATCCTCTTCATCCAGCAAGCGATACAAAGCCAGCATGTCATGCAACGGGTGCATGTGGGCTGGCAACGATGCCGAGGTATTCTCGGCCATGAACGTCGCTGTTTTCACGGCTCGCCCGGTTCGACGACGCTCCTTGCGTTTGCACCGTTCAACGGTTCGTCTAGCCCAGATGTTCGGGTCCAGGATTTCGTGTGTTCATCTTCCTCTTGTAACACGTTGTTAATTGTGTATACTCCTTAGGCCTGGGAGTGCTCCCATTATGATTACAGGAGGACCAGATGGCAACCTCTGGTTTACTGAGGCAAGGGGTCGCAGAATTGGACGCATTACCCTCTCTGGCGACATTACTGAGTTTCCGCTACCGACGGGCATCGGTCCTTATGGTATCACAGCAGGGCCAGATGACAATTTGTGGTTCACCGAGGCAAACGGGAACAAGATTGGGAAGATCACAACCGGGAATGGAGGTCTGCTTATTGATTACTTTTGCGTGATCCTGCCAGCCTTAAATATCCGCAATGTGCGTTCCGCAGCCTCGCTGATGAGCTGTGAAGCATGTTCCATAGCATATTCCAGGCTCATCGGGCCGGAGGGGAGGACTGCGATGCCGTCTATGCCCAGCTTATAAATTTCCTGGTAATCGTCTCCCAGGCCACCTGCAATAGCCAGAACTGGCAGTTTGTACTGTTTAGCCAGCGCGGCCACAGCGCCTACGCTTTTGCCATAGGCCGTCTGGCTGTCCAGTCGTCCCTCGGCGGTGAGTACCAGATCAGCCTCGCGTATCTGCTCTTCCAACCGCACCGCTTCTAGCACAATCTGCGCACCTGGTCGCAATGTCGCGTGCAAAAACGCCAGTAAGCCCGCACCCAGCCCGCCAGCAGCGCCAGCACCCGGTACATCGCGCACGGTTTGGCCTAGATCGCGCTCAATAATCTGTGCGTAATGGGCTAGTGCCACATCTAATTGCGCAACCATCGTAGGTGTCGCGCCCTTCTGTGGACCATACACGGTTGAGGCTCCCATTGGCCCACACAGCGGATTATTTACATCACAAGCGACCTCGAACGTGCAGTTTTGCAAGCGTGCATCCATCTGCTCCAGTGCGATGCTCGCTAGCCCGGCCAACGCCGCACCGCCATAGGACAGAGCGTGTCCTTGTACATCCAGCAGCCGCGCTCCCAGTGCTTGGGCCATACCAGCACCGCCATCGTTGGTTGCGCTACCCCCGATGCCAATGATAAAATGCGTGCAGCCCTCATCCAGAGCCGCGAGCACCAATTCACCTACACCATACGTCGTAGTAATGCGTGGATCGCGCTGTTCTGGCGGCACCAGTGGTAGACCTGCGCAAGCTGCCATTTCAATGACGGCTGTGCGACCATCACCTAACAGCCCAAAAAAGGCCCGCACTGGTTTGCCAAGTGGTCCCGTTACCTCGCGCTCAAGCAGTTTTCCGCCCGTTGCATCCACTAGCGCCTGCGTTGTGCCTTCGCCACCGTCAGCCACTGGTATAATCCTGACCTCAGCATCAGGATAGACCATTTGCACGCCGCTTGCGATAGCTTGTCCGGTCTCGGCAGCGGTTAAACTCCCCTTCAATGATTGTGGTGCAACCACGATTCTCATAACGTTCTCTGCCTTCCGTGAAAATTACTCTCGTATATATGCTGCATTATAGCAGATCAACACCATCCTTCCCCCTTGGGTGTAGCGCTGGCCCTGGCGTCCAACACACAGAGTGGGGCAGTCCGTTTGCATCCTCAAGCACAGAGGACTATACTACGCAAAGAACACAAACCGAACCAGTCCTGTATGGAGATTATTTTCATGACATATTTTGGCCTTAACATAGTCTGGCACTGGAGTCCATTCTCACTAGCAGCCCTATCGTTGCTTTGCCTGGGTTACAGTCTTACCCTGTGGCTGATGCATAGACACAAACCTCAGGAGCGGCCCATCAAAAAGCGCCAGATTGCTTGGTTTTGCAGCGCCGTTTTGATTATTGCGCTCTTTTTCTTTACCCCAATTGATATGATTGCCCGAACACAACTCTTCGTGGCGCACATGTTTCAGGCGGTTTTCCTCGTTACTTTCGCTGCACCATGTTTGATCTTTTCCTGTCCCGACTGGCTGTTTGAGCCAGTTTTCAAACAGCCAATTACGCGTGTGCCGTTTAAGTTGCTGACCCAACCAGTGGTGGCCTCAGTGGTCTTTAACGCGACCTTCCTGCTCTGGCATGTTCCCACTATTTTCACGCGCACGCTTATCCACGGGAATCTTTACCATGTCATGTTGTGGAGCATTTTCCTGACCTCCCTGCTCAACTGGTGGCCGCTGATCGGACGCCAGCATCCATCGAACAAACTCAGCTATCCTGGGCAGATGTTCTACGCCTTTCTGGACGGCTGGCCTATGGACCTCTATGCCCTGATTATTGTTTTCTCCGGTGTCGTACTCTACCCCTACGCGGTCCCGGTCCAGCTTAATATTGGGGCGTATGCCGACCAGGCTGCCGCAGGTGCGCTTCTGCTATTGCCTGGTATTATTGATCTCGTGGTCATGTCGCCACTCTTCTTCCGTTGGATGGCCCAGATCGACGAAAAAGCTGTGCGCAATGATGTGCGTCGCCAGGCATTGCTTGAAGTGCGGGAACAGGCTGAGCGAGAGGAAGCAGAACAAGAGGAGCAAGG
>JBDTBU010000105.1:0-12333 GCA_039923935.1 Ktedonobacteraceae bacterium
GAACAAGCGGAAATTAATTTCCGCTTGTTCTCCCACTCTCTCTCTTTTCTCAGACCAAACGTGATAGAATGAGCGTAAAAAGGAAAGGTGGGCCTACCCCATGAATCGAGATATTCTCAATCCGCCCTCTCTGGCGCGTCCCAGTGGTTTTAGCCACGGCATTCTCACAACAGGTGGAAAACTGCTCTTTCTCGCTGGACAAACTGCTAGTGATGCAGAGGGCCAGATCGCGGCTTTGGGCGATATTGTTGCGCAATATGAACAGGTTTTGCAGAACCTCCAAACTGTTGTTGAGGCAGCCGGTGGGACCATGCAGAATATGGTGAAAATGACCATCTTTGTCAGCAACCGCGACGATTATCGTGCCCACCTCAAGCCGCTAGGTAAAATTCATCGCGCCTATTTTGGTGAGCATTACCCAGCTACCGCGCTGCTAGAAATTTCGCGCTTCTTCCAGGATGGCGCATTGATCGAAATCGAAGGCATGGCTGTGATCGACTCTTAATCTGGTCATGGGCCTCAGATTACTTCCAAAATCATCTCAATCTCGACAGATGCGTTATTGGGCAATTGCGCCATGCCCACTGCCGAGCGGGCGTGCCGACCCTTTTCTCCAAAAATCTCGACTAACAAGTCGGACGCGCCATTGATTACCTTTGGCTGCTCAGTAAAATCTTCGGTGCTATTGACCATACCGAACAACTTGACAATGCGAGCTACACGATCCAGATCTCCCAGTTCGGTCCGCACCGTTCCCAACAGTTCCAGAGCTACTTGGCGTGCTGCCTGATAGCCCTGCTCTGTGCTCAGATCGCGGCCAAGCTTACCTTTGCTCGTGCGTGAGACATGTCCCGACACAAATAAGTGCTTTCCGCTTTGTACAGCTAATACAAAATTCGCAATTGGGGTAACGCTAGTGGGTAGCGTTAAGCCCAACGCGGCGATTTTCTCTTCAATATGCATAGAAAATTCCTCCTAGACCTTGCGGCGATTTCTTTCAGACGCTTCAACCATCTTCTGGGGAATTGGCAGCACCTCGTCGCGATGATACGAACCGCCCGCGTCAGTATTGATGCCGGGCCAGTGCCGACCATAGTTATAATGACCAGTTTGAGCAGGCGACACTGGGCGTTTGGCGAACTTGGGCACACCGGAGAAAATATGAGGTATGCCCAGCTCTGGCACCTCGTCGTAGAGGTCAGCCGGGAGTTGGTTATACCCCTGCTTGCGCAAATCCCCTTCGCTCAAGGTCAGATGCAGCACTCCGCTCGCGTCTTTGCTGATCGCGGTGCGCGGCACATAGTACGTTTTTCCAAAGAGACCCCCACGCTCGACGAGCACATAGCGGTCAAAGCGTGCCTGCATCTTGCCAATGTTGTTTCCATCGTTGTCAACTACTTCCTGGCCCAATTCAAAAATATCCTGGGATGAATGCTCCTCGTTAGACATGCACCTGCACTCCTTCGTCTGTCTGCGTTTTGATAGGGGTATGTTATGAAGAACCAGCGAATAGACGGCTACAACCCCGACTACTCAAAAGCAACCCCTCTTAATGATAGCACAAGAAGGCTGTGCTACACTATCGGTACGCCCTATTTTCAGGGCTTTGTGGTAGACCATTTTGCTTTTCTGCTCTCGGCTTGATTGCATACATCTGCCATAATAGCAGGAGAGCAACTACAACAGGCGAAAAAGGTGATCCCTTTGCAGAACCAACCACACGCGCACAACCCCTGGCACGACGTAGAGGCACGCTACCAGCCAGGCCAGCAGGTCCAGGGCACGGTGACACGCGTCACACACTTTGGCGTCTTTGTCCAGGTTGAGCCAGAACTCGAAGGCGTCATCTATACCTTTGAACTGGGGCCAGGACGTTCCGCCGTGGCCGGTTTTGTGCCTGGCCAGGAGATGCAACTGTATGTGAAGAGCATCGACGCTGGGCGCAAACGCATGGAGCTGAGCCTAGAACAGCCATCAATGCTGGGTCTGTTAGAGGAACACACGATACCAGCCGCTCTGCGGCGCAGCAAATCGTCGAGCGAGTTGCCCTGGCCCATGCCGCTACCAGATGCGCTCGCGCAACTACCGCTTGCCCTGTCTGGAGCGATCTCTGAGCAGAACGGACGCATCTGCCCCACCTGCCAGCGTTCTGTTCAGGACGCGTGGAAATACTGTGTCTACTGTGGGGGTTCGCTGCGCCGCCGCTGCCCGGCCTGTGACAGTGTGCAACCAGATCTCCCAGAGGCTCGCTATTGCTACGAGTGTGGCAAAATGGTGCCCTGAACCCACCAGAGAGTTTTTTCGGTACCCTGGTATAATGAAAGTAACAAGGTATCGAGAGGAATTATTCGTCAATGGCCCACACTTTTCCACGTTATTGTCCGCGCTGTGGTACACCAACGCGGGAGAACATGCGCCTCTGCACCACCTGTGGTCTCCCAGTAGCAACCATGCTCGATCAATCGCGCAACCAACAAAGTACTACACAGGCGACCACGCCAGAACCAGCTCGCGTTGTTTCGACCTCGCAACCGATGGAGCATCAAACACGGCAATCTCCCATGCCACCAATGCCAGCACAACCGCCACGCTCGCCCATGTTGCCGCCAGCCTACCCAATTCCACCAACTCCCCGGCACGCGCCTGACCAGCCAGATACACTAGCGGAGCAAGCGACTGCGCTCTCTGCTCCAATGCAACCATCTCCTTCACAAGCACCAATGGAGCCGCCGAAGCGTCCGCTCATGCCACAACAGGCAACGTGGGGCACACAGATCGAGCCATTATCGGTGCGTATGTCAGTGCCGCAAGCACAAAGCAAACGGCGTGTGGCGATTCTGCTCGTGCTTCTGGCTGTGCTCCTTATGCTTGGTGTAGGTGGATATCTCGCCTTCGCTGGACTGCGCATGCGTCAGGCACCAATCAAAAACATCAACCTGCATATGCCATTTACCTATGCAGGTATGAATATCACGCTACTCAATACGCAACAAGCGCCAAATTTTGTGGATGACCCACAAACTGCCAACAATGGAATGGTGCGCCTCCATCTTCAAGAGCAGAATACCACGACCACTCAGATCACCTGGAACTACGCACAGAGCGCCCGCCTGCTTGTGCAGGGTCAAGCAGCCATAGCGCCGGTCTACGTCCAATCAAAAGGCAAAATCGCGCCTGGTGCCACGCAAAGCAGCGTGCTCGACTTCGCCGTACCCAATAGTGGAAATTTGAGTAAGATGAGCCTGCAACTTGGTTCTGCACATGAGGCACAGGTACGTATTCCCCTAGCAGGTCAGGCCAATCTCAGCAAATATCAGCCACAGAGCCGCTCGCAACATGGGAGCATGGTCTATTTTGGTCTGAACTGGACGCTCACCAGTTCTACCACCAGTCTGAGCATCCCAAATCAGCAGGCACCCAACAGTATGGAATACCTAACGCTCGCTATGACCATTAATAACACGCTCACCCAACAAGCAATTACCGGCTCTCCCTTTAATTATGCACGTATAAAGATCGGCGGTAAAACGTTCAACCCAATCAGTACAACTCTGCCTGTCTCCTTTGCTAGCGGTGTGATGGGAAAAGTTGGTATGGTCACATTTCTCATCCCCCAAAATAGCACCTCGTGTACGTTCCTCTTATTATCGCAAGACCCAGGTGGGAGTGGGCAAGCTTCGACAGACTTTTTGCTGGGCCATGCAATAAAACCCTAGACAACAAGATCCAATAGGTAAGAGAACCAACAAAAATGCAGGGGAGACGCATGTGTGCATCTCCCCTGCATGGTAATTATGCGAAAACCTCGTATTCCAATGCGGCAAGGAGAATAACGCTCTAGCTGTTCACCAAATCGAAGAGGAGTACATGGTGAGTCGTTATTCCAGCAAAAAGCTCCCAGATAACTCGCGACGTAAATTCGCCTTCTGCTCTTCATTGAAAGAAGCTGAAGACTTCCTCTCAGCAGAAGTTGTCATGCGGTTATTCATCGCAGAGGAAAGCTCATCCAGCAACATTTCTTCTAGCACGCCTGATGTGCCCGTTGTAGAGGGCTGTACAGCCCCTTTGGAGCCTTTTGCCTGAGTAACTGCGACAAGTTCAGGGGAAGCCTTGGCAGATTCCCAGTTCAACTCAAATCGCTGATTCATAATCTCAACAAAAATACCACGCCCTGAGCGTAGATCTACCATCTGCTGGCGTAGCTCACGATTTTCCGCTTGCAATTTTTCCCAGACTTGCTTCTGTTCGAGCACTGCCGACATAATCTGCTCGAAGCCATGATCACTCGTTTGCATGAAAACCTCCTCATAAACAACCCTTCCTAGCAACGACACATACCCCGCATACCGCCCGGTAAACGAGTGTAGAACATGTACAGGATAGCACGCCTTTCAGGTGGATGCAACGCGGACCCCCACTTGTCCTATTTTTCGCAAAGGACGCGCACAGTATCTCCCTCTTTGACAAGAGAGATCTTTCCACGTTCTTACAAGCAAGCCCTCCTCTCAGTGAGAAGTCTCATCGGGATAGTAGACAATGAAGCTCTGCAATGTAAAATGAAGAGAGAGGTATTTTTAGGAAGGAAACGAAGAAAAATCGGCACTATCTTGCTTGCACAAGAAGGGCTGTGCTACACTATCGAAAGGCATAGTTGGCAACTCTGGAAAGGCGTTAGCTATGCGAATAGGGGGCTGGTAGTCTCCATAAGTAAAAGGATAATTATGGCACAGGAATCTGTTGTACAAGGATCAGCCGGGCAGGTCCAGAAAGAGGAACATGGGCACGGCAAAGGCACGCTAGGCCCGCTTCTTTGTTGGGCGGTGGTCTTCGCTGATATCGGCACATCGGTGTATTATGTCCCTGGCATTCTCTACGTAACCGAAGGGATCGGTAGTCTGGCAGGTTTTTTTGTTTTATTAACCATGACGGTTTTTGTGCTACTCACCCTCAAATACGCCGAAGTCACACATCGTTTTCCGCAAGGGGGCGGCGTCGTCACGGTAGCTGCGCAGGCGATGAACCACTGGTTTGGTGCCTTGGGCGGCATGTTTATTTTGGTGGACTATTTTCTCACAGCCGCCATTAGCTGTTTATCGGGTATGCTCTACCTACAAGTAGTTGCGCCAAGCATCGGCCCCTATGTTCTATGGATCACCATAGGTGTGCTGATCCTGCTGGGCATCCTCAACTGGGTTGGCATCAGCGAGAGCGCCAAGGTCAGTTTGGTAGGAGCCGTTATTGCTTTTATCAGCGATATAGCCATTCTCTTTACGGTCTTTACCCATGTATCGCTGGGTGAAGTAGGTCACCTCTTCGGTCAAATGTTTGTGGGCCACACCCTGGGACCGAAGGTGCTTTTGATAGGTTTTGCAGGCTCATTTCTCGCGTTTTCTGGTCTGGAGAGTATCTCACAGCTATCGCCGGTCATGCGCACACCGCGCAAAAAGACCGCAGGTATTGCTTTACTCATCGTGGTGCTCACTATCGGCCTGACGAGTCCTCTATTAACGGTCTTTTCGACGCTCCTCCTGCCTGCCCAAGCAGCAAATGCAAATACAAACTCCTATATTATTTCATCACTGGCTGGCAACTGGGGCGGCCCGTGGGGGGCATGGCTGCAAATAGAGGTAGCTATCAGTGCAAGCGCATTGCTCGTCTTTGCTAGCAACACCGCGATTATCGGAGCATATCACGTATTCATGGCACTCTCGCGCATGGAGTTTTTCCCCGCAGTTATTTTGAAGCGCAATAAACTGCGCAACTCGCCGCATTATTCCATTGCCCTGGCAACTGGCATCCCCATCATCATCCTGATCGCGGTCAATGGTCGTATCGACATCCTGGGAGACTTGTACGCTTTCGGGCTGCTAGGCGCTTTCTCGCTGACCTGTTTGGGCCTGGATATCGTACGCTCGCGTGAACGAAAAACGGCACGTCTGGTGAGGAAAAATCTACCACAGGGCAATGGCTACAAGCAACTTTCGGCGAAAACAGTTTTGGCGGAGGTGGAAGAGATCTCCCATGAGATCACACACACATCTGGCAGTGTCCCGGCTGCAAACGGTTTGGAGCCTGATACGATTGCCAGTATGGCAGATCCAGCACACACCTGGCGTCAGCGCATCAGCCATCTCTGGCACTCGCTGGACTTTTGGCTGGGCATACTCACCACCTTCCTCGTTATGTTGGCTTGGTCCACCAACCTGGTCGCCAAACCGCTAGCGACCATCTTCGGTAGCTCCGTCACGCTGTTTGGCATGGGCATAGCGCTCGCCAACTATCTCTGGAGCAAGAAGCAGGGTCGCCTGCCGGTGGTTGTTACTACAGGCGTGGAAGGGCGTATGCCAGGCTCGGTACTGGCAGTGCTCACTGCGGAGAATGGACGCAACGCGGCGATTATTCGCACTGCTATCGATATCTCCGATGGCAGGCCAGTCGTCTTCCTGTATCTGGGTGAGCCGAAGGCGGCGCGTGCGCCACGCATCTTCGAGGTGGTCGATCCCTATCTGGATGATCTCAAAGCGAAAGAATACTTTGGCAAGGCTGAGAGCCAAGCCCAAAAAGCCCAAATTCAACGACGGTTTATCTATCGCCAGCAGAAGCCCGATGCTATCTCACGCGTCTGGCATGTCATCCACCCACGTGATATCGTCATGTCCGCTGACAAAGCCTCAGATATAGCGGATGTCAGCCCGGATCGCATCCGCTACGAGATTACGTCGCAGGGCAAAGTGGCTCACTTGTTGAAGACATGGTAGCTTGGGCTGACAAGCATTCACTTCCGCAGACGGATGCGAAGTCCATTTGCATCCGTAAATTGAGTTAGTGCGTGATAAAATACAACGGCAACCACAACGTAAGTGATTAAGCAAGACATAAAGACGTGTGGAAAAGGAAAGAGAAACTGATGAAAGATCGCATTCGTGAAATCCTGAGCTGGTATACCAGTGAGAATCCTGGCGTGCGCACCAATCTAGCGCGTATGCTCAATCATGGTCGCCTGGGCGGCACAGGCAAAATGGTTATCCTACCTGTGGACCAGGGCTTTGAGCACGGGCCAGCCCGTAGCTTTGCGCCCAATCCAGCCGGGTACGACCCGCGCTATCACATCCAACTAGCCATCGAGGCTGGCTGTAACGCCTACGCGGCTCCCCTGGGCTTTTTAGAGGCGGCTGTCTCCGACTATTGCGGAGATATCCCCTTGATCTTAAAATGCAACAACCATGATATCCTGAACGACGAAAAAGATCCGATTTCAGCGATTACAGCAGGCGTTGGGGACGCATTACGCCTGGGCTGTTCGGCAGTCGGCTTCACCATCTATCCTGCCTCATCTGAGCGTACGACCATGTATGAGCAGTTGCGCAAACTGGCCGCAGAAGCCAAAGAGGCTGGTCTGGCCGTTGTCGTATGGTCTTACCCGCGTGGCAGTAGCCTGAGCAAAGAGGGCGAGACATCTATCGATGTGGTAACGTACGCGGCACAGATTGCTGCACAACTAGGCGCACACATCATCAAGGTCAAACTGCCCAGTGCCAAGGTTGAACTAGCTGAGGCTCAGAAAGTCTACCAAAAGTACGAAATCCCAACTGCGACCCAAACCGAACGCGTGCAAAACGTCATCCAGAGTTCCTTCGATGGACGCCGCATCGTGATCTTCTCTGGTGGCGCAACGGTCTCCGACGAGCAAGTTTTCAACGAAGTGCGTGCGATCCGCGATGGCGGCGGCTTCGGCTCGATCATCGGGCGCAACTCGTTCCAGCGCACAAAGCCAGAGGCATTGAAATTCTTGGGTACTGTCATGGGTATCTACGAAGGCTCTGTCAAGTAAAGCAGAGGCATAATAACACACGCGGCACGCCTGAGAGCGTGCCGCGTGTGTTATTTCCATCCTGCTCCTCATCTCTGGATCAAAGTCATCTTTTGGAAAACGGTGCTGGGCAACCATCCTGATCAATCAATTCTGCACCTTTTTCAGGAAGGGACGCCTCTTTTTCTGTACATCTGACATAGAATACCACAAAGCCCTTTGCGAATTTGGGAGAGCTTGGATGACTTACCTCTCCGATAAAATTGTACTGTATTGGTGATTGTTTGTTACCCATGAATTTTTTCTTTAGGTTCTGGCTGTACAAATACGCGTGCTTGCTTCACCTGATCTTCAGTCAAATCGGACGAGTGGCGATTTCGTCCATAGCACTCGCTAGCCCCTGCAAGTTGGCTGTACATGCATTACCCAGATTTTACAGTTATTTGTGTGTATCACCATCAAAGACACCAATGGCATTTGTAACAGCAGTGTGCAGGCTGCTAGCTGAACCGCGTATCGCATTACCGGCAGTATAAAAGGTAGGATGGGTGGATAAGAGATCATCGGGGTTCCTCAAGCCTTCTCTCTGGAGAACTTGCATGGTACACTACCAATACTATCTCTGCAAAAGACGAAGGAGCCATATCTCAATGGTCAGCAAACGCATACTTCAATTTCCCACAGGCTTTTTATGGGGCAACGCTACCGCCTCTCACCAGTGCGAAGGCGGCAATACCAATAACCAGTGGCACCGCTGGGAGCAACAAGGGCATATTCTTTCAGGCGAGAGTTGCGGCACCGCTTCCGATTGGTGGCAGCAGGCTGAGGTGGACTTTGATCTGGCCGAGCAGATGGAGAACAATGCCCTGCGTCTGAGCCTCGAATGGAGCCGTATCGAGCCGGAAGAGGGGCGTTGGGATACCTCCGCGATAGATCGTTATCGGGCGTTGCTGAGCGATTTGCACCGCCGACATATCTTGCCGGTGGTGACTCTCCACCATTTCACCGAGCCGCTCTGGTTTGCAGATCGTGGGGGATTCGCCGATGCTGCCAATATTGTTTTGTTTGTACGTTATGTCAAATATGTGATCGTACAACTTCAGGATCTCTGCGATTTCTGGATCACTTTTAACGAGCCAAACGTGTATGCAGGCATGGGTTATATGCTGGGATCTTTCCCGCCGGGAGAGCACAATATCAAACGGGCAGCGCTGGTGATACGCAATATGCTGCAAGCGCACGTCGAAGCTTTCTACACGATCAGCGAGCAGCAACCCGAAGCACGCATCGGCTATTGCCTACACTACCGCCTCTTCGATCCAGCTAGACCGCTCTGGCTGCCCGACGTTATCACCGCTGCGTTGCAGGAAGAGGGTTGTAACTGGGCACTTCTCAAGGCCACCGAGACGGATCATTTCCCGTTTCCACTGAATTTCGTGCTGGAACCACTTAAACGCGCTCCTGGTACACGCGATTATCACGGTGTGAACTACTATACCCGCGAGATGGTGCAATTTGATGCCACACGGCCAGGTGATCTCTTTGCGCGGCGCTTTTATCGTCCGGGAGCTGTCATGAATGATCCCGGACTGGAAGGCAACTTCGGTGAGATTTATCCTCAAGGTCTCTATCGTGTGCTCAAAGGAGTCTACAAGCGCACGCGTGGCAATAAGCCGTTGTATATCACCGAAAATGGCTTCTGCGATGCGCAGGATGATCGCCGTCCTCGTGCAATCCTGGAGCATGTGGCCCAGATGCACCGCGCCATCCAAGAGGGTATTCCTGTGCGCGGCTACCTACACTGGACGCTGACGGATAATTTTGAGTGGGCCGAAGGTTGGGGTGCACGCTTCGGCCTCATCGAGTTGGACCAGCGCACCCAGAAACGTACCCCACGCGGCAGTGCCAGCCTCTTTGGTGAGATCTGTCGCGCTAACGCCATCACTGAAGAGGTCGTTGAGCATTACGCCCCAGAGGCTATGGATACAATCTTTGGCGTGCAAGAGAAAGCCAAACGCGTGCTCACCGTTTAGATGATATATCGAGACATAGAACTATCTGAGAAGCGAGGATCTTTCATGGAATGTTTAACCTGCCTGAATTTGAGTGGCAAACAACGCATTTCGCCTGGACCATATATATACCAGGGTACACATTGGGTTGTCGATCATGCCTATCCCACTACGCATCTTGGCTGGCTGGTCATCTTGTCCAAACGCCACATTGAAGCCCTGCACGAACTCAGCAGAGAAGAATTCCAGGAATTGGCGGAGATCGAGTACAAGTTGGTTCAGACGATGCACATAGATGGCTCTGTGGAAAAAGAGTACATGATGTGTTTCGCTGAGGGTGAGGGATTCCAGCATGTACATATTCATATAGTGCCCAAGCCCACCGACCTACCCGCCGAACTGAAGGGGCCGCGTATTTTTGCACGCTTGGCTGTTGATAAGGAGCAGGCTATTTCGACTCAAGAGATCATTGCATTTTGTGAGGAGTTTACGCGTAAGTTTCTGACAGTTCAGTAGAGAGACATAGCACAATAGTGACGGATGCCAATGTTCCCAGCAACCGCCACTATTGTGCTTATTTCTTGTGCGACCAATTTCAGCACATTAATTGATAGTTGTTGTGCGTCATTCGATATGTAGATTGCCTACGAAGAAGATGCTTGTGTAAATACCAAAGTGTTGTATGCTAGCATACATTCTATTATACAACACCTTATCTTTTCTTTAGCGTGTAGCACTCACCATAGAAGCACGTTTGTCGCGCATGAGCCAGACATAGCTATCTTCTAGGCTTGGCTCAGTCGGGGTCGCGCCGCTACTCTCGGCCAGATCACCCACCACGCGATACTGCACAGTCGCGCCCATGTTCATAGTTGAGACGACGGTGAGATCACCCGCTGGCTTGGTACCGCTTGTCGTGACCATCCAGACCTTGCCACGAGCCTCGCTAGCTAGTTCTTCGGTGCTACCTTGGAAGACGATACGCCCTTTGTTCATGATCGCCAGACGGCGACAGGTCGAGGCGATATCCTCGACGATATGCGTGGAGAGCAGTACAATACGGTTGCCACCTAGGTCTGAGAGCAAGTTGCGGAAACGAATGCGCTCCTCTGGATCAAGGCCAGAGGTCGGCTCATCGACGATCAGTAGTTTGGGATCATTGAGCAGAGCCTGGGCAATGCCGACGCGCCGTTTCATGCCGCCGGAGAACGTTTTGAGCTTGCGGCTGGCGACATCGGCCAGTGAAACCAGTTCAAGCAGTTCTTCGACACGCTGCTGGCGAATTTTGCGCTCGTCCATGCCTTTGAGAATACCCACGTAGTCCAGAAATTCACGCGCAGAGAGATCGGGATACATGCCCAAATCCTGCGGCAAATAGCCTAGCACGCGCTTGATAGCCGTGCGGCCACGTTCGGTGTTGCCATCGTACTCACCCACCTGGATGCTCCCACTGGTTGGACGTAGGATGCCAGCCAGAATACGCATCAGGGTCGTTTTGCCCGCGCCGTTTGGTCCCAGCAGGCCATACATGCCGTTGGGGATCGTCAGGTCAAGGTCGGTAATGGCGTGTACGCCGCCGTGATAAACTTTATTGAGGTGTTCGATAGTGATCTGCATGATTTGTATCTCCTTGTAGCATTATATGATTACATCAATGTGCACACCGCACCTATTGACGCACCTGCTCCCATTTGAGCAAGTAGTAGAGCGCCACATTTACCAGCACAGCAACCCCTAGCAGAGCCACCAAGCTAGCTACACCATCCGTCGTGCTCGCATTGGCAGTCCAGCCTAGAAGTGAGGCGTGAAAAAGACCCGCACTGATAAAGCTGCCAAAAGGCGTCAGAATAGTACCTGACAGTGTGGGCAGGCCATACGCTGGAGAGAATATATTGCCCCAGAACCAGTAGCCAAAGAAGAGAAACTGGTAGAGCGGCACCCAAATCCACCTGGGGCAAGCCAGTGAAAAAGCTGCGACAAACAACATACCAGGCAGCACAATCCCTGCATAACACAACAGGCCCAACGGAATAACCATCCAAGTATGGAACTGCCAGACCGCAATACCGAGAGTTATCAGATACACGAGAAATGCTGGTACAAGCGTAGCCAGCGTACACCCCAGGTATTTACCCAACAAACGCATCCGCAACGTGCCAGGCAACGTGTTCAGCAGTTCATCAACTCTCATGCGCCGATCACGCGGCAGGCGATCAGCCAGAAAGATCCCGACACCCAGGGGAGCGAATACGTTGGTTATCAACGTCACAGTAGCGATCAGTTGCAACATCGAATAGTGCAAAGTAGCCAAGTATGGGCTTTGTAGTTGACTGGTGACTGTCCTGGCAATCAAGAGCGCAAAACAGACGTACGTTAGCCAGAGTGCGGGTCGGCGGATCTGCATACGAAACTCGTAGCGTATCACCCCCCATATTACATTGATTGAATTCATAAGTATTCTGCTCCTTCATAGGCAATCGACATCATATAGATGCTATGCTGGCTATTCTT
>JBDTBU010000106.1:0-14592 GCA_039923935.1 Ktedonobacteraceae bacterium
CTATTGCCGGGATCTCCGATCTGGTTCTGCGTGAATGCTCCCAGAATACGATTATAAGCAAGTTGCTCGTCACTATCAGGCTTTGCTGCATGCAATTGCTGTTCGCACCTCGTTTGGTAGTTATGAATTATGCTGCCGATATCAGTAGCCAATTTTCTCTCCTTTGAATAACAGCTTCCTATAACCATCAGTATATATTAATTCGGATGTCCTGACAAGTATTTCACTATATTATAACGTTTATTCTGTGCCAGGATAACCTTTTCTCTAAGAACATAGAATTAATGAGACACGAGGCTTCTAAGGGGTATGTTCGATGTCCTAACTGGGAGTCCCAACATTTTTCCCCTGCGTTTTCCCCGCTAAGCAAAAGAGAAAAGAGGAAGTATCAGGAGCATTTGAGAAGAGAACGTGACTATTGAAAGCCTCTTTGGGTGGATCAGAAACAGAGCGAAGAGGTTTGCCGCGAAAAAGGAAGGGTTTACGTCAGCCTTGCGATGTTTCTCGAACCAAGGTGCACATTGAAATACTTCCTTCTCATTTTGTGCATGAAGGCTCTCCATCCTTCCGGATACTGGTGGCGAACCCTCAACAACGGCCCCATTTAGGCTCGCTGTCTCGCGAGTCTCACGAAAGCGGCTTGCCGGGTTTTTGCCCGCGATTGCCCAATCAGCCAGGCAGAGAGGCGAGAGAGATTGAGGGCAGCCGCCGTGAGAGCATGTTGCAGGTGAACGTTGGCTTGTCCTCGGTAACGCGCTTGGCGCAGGCCAAAGGCTCGGATACCTTGCGAAAGCGTGCCTTCAATGCCGGCCCGCGTGTCATACTGTTTTTTGAATTCCTCAGTCGCTTGCCTTTGACGGGCAGCTTGAAGCGCCTGATAGCGGGCTTGTGGGCGCACCGTGAGTAAGCGACGTGGAGAGGTTGACTGGGTGTGGGTGCACTGCTGCCGATGGGGGCAGGGGCCGCAGTCTTGCACCGCGAACCTGATTTTAATCACCTGATGGCCTCGTCGGTCTTGAGCAGGAGTCCAACTGCTACTGGTCTTTCCAGCCGGACAGGTGGCGCACTCATTTTGCCAATCCACCACAAACTGCTCAGCGGCGAACCCAGTACCTTCGCGCGCCTGCCAGTGATAATCATCCCTGCTTGGTCCAAAGAGATCAACCCCAAAGTCGCGCTGGCTCGTGACGAGCTGCTCTGCGTCCACATAGCCCGCATCGACGATATGCATTCCAGGGAAGAGATCATGATGCTGGAGGGCTTTGTGGATGCGTGGGACCGCGTCAAGATCGGATGGAGGTGCAGAAGTCGTTTCGACATGCGTCATCAGGTGAGGAAGGTCGTCATCACAGGTTTCGGTGAGATGCACTTTGTACCCTGTCCAACTCGTCTCGCGCTTTTTGGCACACTGCGCCTCTGGATCATACGGAGAGTTGATCCCATCCCCATCGGCGGGTCGATTGTCGGTCTCTCGCCAGCACAGTGCTCCCTCTTCCCAAAAGAATTGCTGGACCCAAACTCGGCGCAGCGTTTGCACAGCGGGAGTGTCCCGCATACCGACCGCTTCCTTGGCAAGATCGTCCTTTTACGTGGCTTGGCGCGGTTGCTGGATATGCTGACCACGCAGGCGATCCTTTCGTGCTATGCCTCCGAACATGGCGGTTTGCCTCCCAAGATTGCCGCTTTCTTGCATGGTCTCTCTCTCCCTGGCCAATTATGATGGGATGTCAGCCCTCAGTAGCTCGTGGGGTCATGTTTGAACGCAGGTCGCAAAATGACCAGCATTGCCCCTGTGCTCCCCGTGGGTAGGCGTGACCCGTGCGAGTGTCAGTCGGGCAGAGGAGGTCTGCTCGCTGACGGGCAAGACCACCATCAGCACACCATTGCCATAGGTGACGTTGGCACACACTGCATTGACCGGCACTGGGAGTACGATCTCACGGTGATAGACGCCCACGCTCCATTCATCGACCAGAAGCTCCTTGATCTCCTTGAGCAGAGCACGCTGGTCTCCATGAAGGATAAGGCGACCATCGTTGGTGACTTCGACCAGAATGTTCTCTGGTTCCAGTCCCGCCATTGGAGCGGCAATCATTAAGCGTTCGCTCGTTCGATACACCTTGACCGGAATATGCTGCTGCTTCACCTGTTCTTGCATGCGCTTCACCTTTCTTTCCGTAAATCTTTGTTTCTCGTCCTATTAGTCCTTAAAGGCTGCCACCTACACCAGCGCACCTTTGGGAAGGATGGGTTCACTCCCTGCGCCTGAGAGACGAAAAAAAGCATCTGGCGAAGAAGGTCTTGAAGGGACTCTCTGTATCTTCAGAGGAGGATGCTGTTGCCTCCCTGGTCTCAGGAAACTGGTCTGTCAGCCGTCCCGTCGCGATCAGCCACCAGCCAAAGAGCAACCGATTCAGATTGAGAGGCGGTTGATCCAGTTCGCTTGTTCGGTAGGTTTGACGAAGCCGATAGAGTCGATCAATTTCTGCCTTCACAAACCCTGCTCGGCGTAGTACCTGCGAAGCTTCTTAGTAGGGTATCGGACCCATGATGTTTCTCCTTAGTTTGGGGTGGGAAGCATTATCTACAGCAAAGATGCCTCGATATTTCTCTCCTAACGCAGCTTGTACCGTGTGGTCATGACCTGCTGGCGCGACCATTCCAGGTAGGTACGAAGACCACGCGACCAACCCAGGTAATCAGGGTGGAAGCCTCCACCCTTTCAGGAGAAGCATGGCTTCGATAGCTATCCTCTACTACACGTCTAGCAGAGAGGAGAAGACTACAACTATTTCTTCAAAATGAGAATGGACTGATTATTCCGACGAAGAGGTGCTAATCGGTGCAACTTGCGATTGTATCGTTGCACACGTAATGCTTTGAGGTACACTAGAGAGAATGTCTGAAAGATGGTTGCTTGCTAGCGGCTAGGAATACAATATGGTATACTCATATTCGCAATTCACCGACTGATAAGAGCAAGAGCGTTTTTTACGAGTTGACGCGGGTAGTGCAGGAGTCCCTAAAAGACGCCTGAGGATTGAAATTAGGAACACGATACAATCATGTTTTACGATCATACAAAAGTTTTTGTCAAAGCGGGTGATGGTGGGAATGGTTCGATACACTTCCGCCGCGAGAAATTCGCACCGCTTGGTGGGCCGGATGGCGGCGATGGCGGACGAGGTGGGACCATCTACATGGAAGCGACCACGAATCTCAATACACTTGTGGATTATCGCTATCGCCAGCACTTTACGGCTGACGCGGGTGGGGCTGGTGCACGCCAGAAGATGCATGGCGCCAAAGGTGAGGACATCGTGCTCATCGTTCCCTGCGGCACCGTTATACGCAACGCCGACACGCAAGAGTTAGTGGCCGATCTGGTGGACGCTGGACAACGCGTGATGGTTGCACGCGGCGGACGTGGTGGTTTGGGCAATGTGCACTTCGCCACATCCACACGCCAGACTCCACGCGAGGCACAGAATGGCGAGCCTGGTGCAGAGTCCTGGCTGGCCCTGGAACTACGCCTGATCGCTGATGTCGGACTCGTGGGCTACCCCAATGCTGGCAAGTCTACGTTGCTCTCGGTGGTCACTGCGGCCAAGCCCAAGATTGCCGATTACCCCTTCACCACGCTAGTTCCCAATCTGGGCGTGGTCGAGGTTGGTCAGATAGGGGATGATTTTGGCTTTGTGATGGCCGATATCCCCGGCCTGATCGAGGGTGCGGCTCAGGGACAGGGTTTAGGGCACGAATTTCTGCGCCATATCCGCCGTACCCGACTGTTAGTGCATGTGGTTGACGGAGCCTCGTACGAGCATGAGCCGTGGCAGGGCTTCCTGGCAATTAACCAGGAGTTGCGTGAGTACGATGAGCGCCTAGCCACACGCCCGCAGATTATTGCCTTCAACAAAAGCGACCTGCCCGAAGCTCAGGAGCGCTGGGAAGAGTTCAAAGCCCAGGCGGAGGCCGCAGGCTATTCAGTCTTCGAGATCTCAGCAGCCGCGCACCAGGGTACCAAAGAGCTGATCCAACACGTAGCCTCGCGTTTGCAAGAGATCCAGCGCGAAGATGCTGAACGTGAGGCCGCACAGGCTCTTATAGACATGGAAGGCACCGTGCTGCGTCCTCAGCCCGATGACGCCTTTATAGTTAGCCAGAAAGATGGCATCTATATTGTGCAGGGCAAACGTGTCGAACGAGCCGTAGCCATGACCAACCAGGAGAGCGACGAAGGTATGGATCGCTTGCAGGTCACTATGGACAGAATGGGCGTGAGCAAGGCTCTGGAGGCCGCTGGCGTGCAAATTGGCGATGTGGTGCGCTTTGGCAAGGTTGAACTGTATTGGGGTGAGTAACGCTTTTTCGTAAAAGAGTCTGTGGTGTGATGGAGCACAAAAGTGGGGTATATGCGGTTTTCGGTTGGTTAGTGGAGGGAACAAAGAATGCAACCAGAGCAAAATTTACCCGCTTCCTACCGTCTTTGTGTGTTGTTACATGGGCCACTCTCGGTCTTCAAACGCGTTTCTGATAAGAATTGGAAACCTGTTGCATGGGGACAGAGTAGGCTCGCCAGATCCGTGTTTCGGCGGTTGCTCGCCGCGCCTGGTCGTCACCTTTCACGCGGGCAACTTGCTGACGATCTCTGGCCTGAAAATGATTTTGAGGCGGCGGATACCAGTTTACAAACAACAATCTCACTGCTTCGCTCTGCTATTGGCAAAGACCTGATAACCACTTGGGATGGCGGCTATGAGGTTGCTGGACAAGCACTGGTATGGGTTGATCTCGATGCCGCTGAAACGCTACTGAAAGTGGCCGAAAATCAAGGCTATACTACACTGGCGGCGCTTCCTAACTTAGAGGAGGCTCTTTTCTACCTGGAACGCGGTGCATACTTGGAGGAGGAAACAGGAGTATGGTGCCATCAATTTCGTAAAAAGAGTGAAGACTTGCAAAGATCGTGCCGATTGTGGCTTGCAGAAAGCTATGAGGAACAGGGTAAGTTGTTGCAAGCAGGTTTGCAATATCGAGCGCTCTTACAATTGATGCCACCAAATGAATACGCACTGCAACGCTGGATTACCATGCTACACCGCCAAGGAGAAACAGCCGAAGCATTGAAGTGTTATCAGGATGCCAAGAGCATGATAGAGGCGCAAGGGTTTACTCTCTCGCTCTCGACAGAACAGGTAGTTATTTCTCTGGAAAAACAGCCCACTCGACACCTGTTTTCTGAAGAATCGGGAATTCTTCAACCCTCTTTCAACCAGTCACCCATTATCACTACAACTCGGATAACGGAGATGAATTATACTATAAACAATAGGCTTGACCAGGCTGAAAGTGTGATCAACCTCGCCTGGGAATCCTGGTTTGTCTCCAAGCCAAGCCAGGCAACGCGAGAAATCACAAGGCTTCTTCCTACTTTGGAAAGAGTCATACTTTTGCCGCTCGCTACCATCCATATTCTTAGAGCAAAAGAGCTTGCTACTCGTTGTCATGGACTCCTTGGCGCAATTTACATTGATGCCTTACAAAATGACGCTGCGCTTTATCATCATGTCCAGGCGCATACATTAGCTGAAGAAATTCGCGATGTGAATTTAGCTGTTACCTATCTTGCGCTTATAGGTGATGTATTACGACGGCAAAACGATAAAGCGACGGCTGTAAGTTATATGGAGCATGCGAGAGATCAAGCTGCCAAAGCAGATCAAGCGACACTCGGACATGTGCTTCAACTGCTTGCGTATACCTATGGAGATATAGGTAATGAGGCCGCTTTTGAGCAAACTATCTCGGAAGCGACAGATCTTCTTGCTTTTACTGGTGAGGGCAGAGATTCAGCAGGAAAAGAGTTTATCCCATTTGAGATTTATGAGATTCAGGGGAAGGCAAACCGAGATCTTGGGAAACCACTCAAAGCCATCCCTTATCTGGAACTTGCAGAAAAATCGCTCAGTCAAGCTGAATCAGTGACACCACGCTGGCATGCCCTCTTAGAAATCAGTAGAGGGCAGGCGTTTTGTGATGCTGGTGATATAGCAATAGGAATAGATTTAGCAATTAAAGGCTTTACTGAGGCATATCAATGTCGTTCACCTCGACAAATGAACCGTGTTCGTAAGCTGCTGAGAAAATTAGAAAATAGCCAGTGGAGAGCTGATAGGAAAGTGAACGATCTGAGAGAACTCATCCATGAAAATTATCTGCGCATGGATTTAGAAAAGTAAACCAACACTTCTAGCTGATCTGGCTATTGGTACTCTTTATCAACAAGAAATTTTAAAGCCTTGGGAAGTTTCGCTTTCTGTCAAAGTGGTGAATACACACCCGGCTTTCCTGGCTTCCTGGCTTCCTGGGAAAGCAGGGCACTCTAAAACAGACTTTGTATGAAACCGCCATCAATCTGAATAGTGGTTCCAGTAATATATGCTGCTTGTTGAGAAGCCAGAAAAGCCACAAGTGCACCTAATTCACTAGGTTGACCAATTCTTTGAAGAGGCAATTGCTACATGTGCTCCTTCTTGAGCTAGCGCAAATGCACTTGCTCGTCCAAGCCCCTTGCTTGCAGCAACAACTAAAGCAATCTTTCCAGTGAGTCCCAAGTCCATACTTATTTACCTTTTGTGAAATTGATCTTACCTATAAGTGTACATTACTTTGGATACCACAAGAAAACCTGAAAAAACCTGAAAAAATCCTACAAATCACATACGCTATGCTTCCCTATGGAACTACATGAAGGGATAATCCTGGCACGCGGAAACCGTGTTATCCAGAGTAGAACGTGAGGATTGAATGCATCAAAAGGAGATTTCTATGGCACAGCAACATGGCAATTTGAGTGAGGTCGTCCGCCTACGCGAACGGATTACTCACGAACATGAGGCGGCCTGTTGGGCGCTGACTGGCCTCTCATCAGGCACGTTGCAACACCGCTTTATCAATCGACGTATGGAGCACATTGATAGGCATCAGGAATGTTTGAGTACTTTGGTCGGTGAGCAAGCAAGTATTGCCATCATCGCCCAGGTGTTTGAGGGTAGCCCACCACAACGAATAGAAGAGTAGAATCCTAATAAGGAGAGAAATTTGGACACCCCATACCCATCAGAGGCAACAACTGACAGTATGTATACTGCGCCGCTTTCACCCCAGACGGCCAGGCACCTCTTCCGTTCGCTGCTTCCGCTCTTTGCAGGCTACTGGCAAGAGGCGCGGGCTGTGGCAGGAGAGGATTCGTACTGGAACGATTATGCACATCTTCTGCATACCTGTCAGGATGTGCTCGATCACGCGCCGATGCATCTAAACGAGGCAAAACAACTCAATGTCGAACACCATCTTGAAAAAGCGCTAGAGCGCTTAGCAACAGCACTTGACAGCATTATGCCAGGGGGCTTGAGTGAGTTGGAAGCATATATCGTGACTGACTTGGTAGAGCATCGATGAAAACGAACTGACTTAGACCGCGCTCTACATAGGCAAGCTAGCGCCGTAACAAGCAGCGTCGCAAAGCAGTGAGGTTAGAACAGGAGAATCTTGGGAAACGAAGATTCTCCTTCTTTTTGTGTGAATGCGCCTAACTTACTCCCCCACCAGTCGTTATAACGTGCTTGTGGGTTGTGGCACAGCAACGTTGAGCGTCTCTTTGACGCAATGGAACACAAACGTGGTGTATATGCTATACTTGCATTGAACGATTCAGCCTGAAAGCAGAAATTTCGACATCTGACGATTTCTCACCAAAACAAAGACGTTTGTATTCGGGCATAATAGAGTACTATGTGATTGACGGGATCGAGATGACACCCCACTATGACCAGCAAAGCATACAGCTTTTCAAAGAATGAGAGAGATACCGGGCCATGGCAGAAACACTGAATCTGCTGTTTCAGAAGCGTGAAGATGAGACCTTTGAACTACAGGTGCGGGGGAGCTGGTCAGGACGGTTCGTCAGTGGCAGCTTTGTTTCACCCTACACAACTCGGCAGCTCAACGCGTTACTCAAACGTTTGAATAACTTGGAGAGCGATCAGCGGGAGTTGCGCGAGATTGGTTATCGGCTCTTTCTGGCACTGTGCGGCGTCGAGACACCAGAGGCGAACAAGCGCGAGAGTAGCGAACAATCGGTACAGGCGGCGCTGCGTAGCGTGATCCAGCGGACGTTACGCCGACGTGCGACTGTGGCCCTGACGCTGTGTTTTGGGCCTGGCTGCGAGGAGTTTGTGCGCTACCCGTGGGAGTTGCTGCACAACGATGAGCATTTTCTGCTGGCTTCGGGCGTCTTTACATTGACGCGAGCCATTCTGCACCCAGATACGCCTGACGGATGCTCGCTGCCGGTTTATCCACCTTTACGCCTGCTCTATATTGGTTCCTCGCCCATTGATTGCCCTTCTCTGGAGACCGAACGTAGCTTTGAGGCTTTAGAGCGCGGCCTCTCGCGTCTGGTCGAGGATGGTCTGCTGCTGATTGATCGTCTGGAGCCGCCGACGTTTGATGAACTAGTGCGCTATTTAACCTCTGTCGGCGGTGTCAACCGTTTTGACGATCATGAGACATCGATTCCCTGTTACGCGATCCATTTTGACGGACATGGGGCTTATGGGCGCCTGTGTCCCTCTGATACGTGCGATGAACTGAACGATGCGAATGCTCAACGCTGTCAGAGATGCGCTGCGTCTTTAAAAAACGTGAGGCCGCAGACCTATCTCTGCTTTTGCGATGACGAGGGGCGCAATCGCCTGATCGATACCTCGACCTTGCGCGAATTACTGGTAAGCAGCGATGTACGCTTGGCGGTTTTCTCGGCCTGCGAAACGGCGACCCTTTCCAGCAGCAAGCGGCCAGAGGAGCGGCGGCGGGCAGTCGTGGATGCCACCCTAGCCACGGCTCTACTGATGGCGCAAGTGCCGGCGGTGGTCGCCATGCCCTTCTCGTTGCAAGACGATCTCAGTCCCACCTTTATGTATCATTTCTACGACGACTTGGCTAATGGGCGCACACTGGAAAGTGCCCTAGCACGAGCACGCCAAGCCATGCTGCCACTCTCGAAGGCTCACGGCTGGTTTGTGCCGGTCCTCTATCGTCATGTTGTGCAGGGCGACGAGGGTCCGGTGGCTTTCTTGGCTTCAGCAGACGATGACGAGCCGGATGAGCATGACCATCCCCTGGCCCATCTGGGTGCTTCAACGACCTTTGTGGGACGCGAACAAGAGTTGGAGGCGCTGCACACGCTGCTCGATCATGTGCTCACCAGTGTAGACGGCGTGGGGATCACCAATGGACAGAGCGGCACACATACGGTGCTGAAAAACCAGCGTATCCGTCCAGGCATTCATCACATTGCTCTGACTGGCCCGGCTGGCATTGGCAAGAGCGAACTGGCCTTCGAGGCTGTGCGGCGTCATCAGGATAAGTTTCCCGGAGGTATCATCGGTGTCTCTTTGGAAGGCGGTAAATCGCTGGGCGACGCCCTGGTTGAGATCGCTCACGTTCTGCGCTTGCCTACCCAGACCATGCAAAGCACAGACGTTGAGCAACGCGAACGTGTGGTACTCAACACCCTGCGCGTGCTAGCCAATCGCCATCTGCCCTGCCTGCTGCTTTTCGATAGTTTTGAGGAGGTGCAGGAGCGTGCTGAGGTGGGGAGTTGGTATCGTTTCCTCTGCGCTCTACCCGAAGAGATCGTTGTGTTGCTGACCTCGCGTTTTAATCCGGCCACCGTAGCCGCCTTGGACGGGACAGCCTGTCGTTGGCATGAGTTTTCTGTCGGCAAGATGGCGAGTCAAGATCTGCTCAAGCTTTTCGCCGAACTGGCTGCTAACAGTGGTCTGGCTGAGCGCATTCACCTGGAAGACGAATACCAACAAGCTTTGCTGCAAGAGATTAGCACGCTGTTGGATGGCTATCCGTTGGGTGCGCAGTTGATCTTTGGCACAGCACGTAGTATTCATGGCAAGGTCTACGCCCCCGAAGCCGCGACGCGTTCGCTGGAAGAGGTGCGCGACGAACTGCGCGAGACGCTGCCTGAGGGGATTTGGTCGGTGCTAGACATTGCCTACCGCCGCCTGCCGCCTGTCGCTCAACAATTGTTGCCGTATCTTTCAGCCTTTAAACTGCCTTTTAGCCGCGAACAGATTGTCATGCTGGTGGCCCCGGAAACACCACATATGGCACGGATTACTGGCTATCTGGAAAGCGTTGGCACAAATGTAGCAGTCAAGCCGTCACTGACCAGCACGCAGAGCGGAGTGACAGTTGAATTGCAACAGAACTGGCGGGTGGCTCGCGACGCACTGGTACAGGCGGCTTTTATCCAGTTTGATGGACGTGTGTATACTATTCACTCGCAGGTGCGGCATTACGCGCTGGCCCATCTCGCCATCGAGGAGCGGCAACGGGCGCAGCGCGTTGTCGCCAGCTATTATAGCAGCTTGCCGCAGCCCAGTTCCTACGAATGGTTTGCGGCCTTTGAGCATCTGGAAGACGCGGGCGAGTTGCAGGATTTGCAGAACGCGGTGCAACTGGCAGTGCGAGCCTCGTGGGCTTTGCGTGGCCGTGGCTATGCCGCCGCATTGCAGGGTATTCTGCGCCGGGCCGAGGGCTACGCGCTTTTGCTGAACAATAAGACAGGTGAGGGCCAGATCCAATGTTGCCTGGGTGCAATCCTGCGCCGTCTGGGCAAATACGCCGAGGCTGTGGGCTGCCTCACACGCAGCCTGACCCTGCATCGGGAACAAAACGAGCGCGACGAAGCCGCCTGGGCGCTGTACGAGCTGGCTATGCTCTTCCGCGAGGAGGGCCATTTTGCGCAGGCTGGTCAACATGCTCAGGAGGCTCTGACGCTGTTCCACGAGGCTGGCGATAGCAATGGCGAGGCGTGGATGCAACTGGTTCTGGGTGAGGTCAACCGTGGCTACGGACGCTATCACGCGGCGTTGGAGCATTTTGAGCAGGCTTTGAACAGTTTTCGCGTGATGCCGAGCAACGAGGGTTATCCCTCAGCCTTGCGGAATCGTGGTAGCATCCATGAGGTGCTGGGAGACTACCCCCAGGCTCTAGCCGACTACGAAGAGGCTCTGCGTATCTTTAACACGTTGGGTTCGCGTTACTGGCAGGGCTGGTTGTTGGCTGAACAGAGCGTTGTCTATCTGGATCAAGGCAAGTTTGAACGAGCTGAACAAGTAGCCAGCCAAGCGATGGGTATTTTTCGTGAAGAGGGTGCACAACGCGGCGAAGGCTGGACCATGCGTGCCCTTGGCGATATCGCACGTAAACGGCGGCGTTTCGATGATGCACGCAGCTACTATAGTGGGGCTATGGCGATCTTCACCAACCTTGGCAATCGCGTGGACCTAGCGCGTGTTATCAACGCCCTGGGAGCCATCTCCTTTGAGGAAGGTGAGCCGTTGACCGCCAAAGAGCACTATGAGCACGCTCTGGTTATCGCGCAGGAACAGGGCACGATGCAGATTAAGGGGCGTGCCTTGCGTGGTCTCGGCGATGTCATGCGTACTCTACGCCAGCCCGGTGAGGCCGAACGGTACTATCAACAAGCCCTGACCATTGCCGTCGAGCTAGACACCCCTGCCGAGCGGTGTGCGGCTTTGCACCGCCTGGGCCAACTGTATCACGAGCAACAGCAATATGTCGCTACTCTGGAAGCCTGGAGACAGGCTATTACCCATGATCGGCGCATCGGCCATCCCGAACGCGAGCATTTGCAGGAGAAGATTGAGCAACTGGCACAAGAACAGGGTATTGACTAACGTGGGTAAAGCAGTGTGTGAATAGCCAAGCCGTTCACACACTGCTTTACCCATATTACCTATTTCTCTGCTTCATCCTCTAGCGTGACCAACTGTCCCTTGGGGATTGTCCCGTCGGTGCCCTCGATTTTGAAGGTCATAACATTGATATGGTGTTTGCGGTCAGTGCCGGACCAGTCCAAATAGAGCGTTCCGTTACCGAAAGTCACACCAGTCACGCCAGTGCTTGTCGATTTCTCCTCAAGCATCGTCTTATTAGACCAAGTGGTGCCATCAGCCGAGGTGATCATGTTTAGCTTGTCGTCGGTGCCGATCCACGAGAGATACAGGTAGCCGTTGCCATAGACGATACCGGGCGTAGAAGTGTGGTGGCTACGCTCGTGCAATGTGCACTTGTTCTGGAAGGTTTTGCCGTTATGCGACTTGACCACATTGACGTGACCGTCACGTCCCAACCAGCTTAGATAGAGATCGTCATCTGTAGCCGTCATAGTAGGACCGGCTTCGTCAGTACTCTCTTCGTCCAGCGTGATTTTGCCGAATTCAGCGAGTTCACCATCATCGGCAACGGTAAATGAAGTAATGTCAATGTGATTTTTATGGCCTCGACCAGTCCAGGCGAGATAGAGTCGGTCATGCAAAAAAGCTAGAGCAGGTGGACACTTGCGTTCAGATGTCTCAGGGAGCGTGCGCTTGTTGCTCCAGTACAGTCCATCGGGTGAAGAGATAATATTGACATGATCTTCATGATCGATCCAGGCGAGGAAAAGCAAGCCTTTGCCATAAGCAATGGCCGGTCGAGTGCTTCTCAGGCTTTGTTCCGCCAACTGATGTTTGTTGTCAAAAGCGTTGCCATCCGTTGACGACGCGACATAGAGGTGCTCGTTGGTGCCTTGCCAGGCAAGAAAAATCTGGTCTTTTCCATAAGCAATGGGCATAGTGTGGTTCTCCTAAAAATGTGATCTATTCAGAACGAATTTCGTGATGAGAGAGAGATCGCCAATGCTCTCTCCTTGAATAATAACGATTGAAGTGCGTAAATGAAACATACGTATTATTGTGGATCGATTTCTATTTGGAGTAGGGAGAAAGCACTATGACTATGGTTTGTTTCGATTCCGAGGATACCCGTTTTAATTATCGCGTGGCCGGGATTACGTTGCATGATAATCATGTTTTGCTATGCCAGCTTGAAGGTGCAAACTACTGGTTTCTACCGGGTGGGCGCGTGGATATGGGCGAGACATCCATTGCAGCTTTGCGGCGTGAGATGCAAGAGGAGCTACAGGCAGATGTGCAAGTTGGGCGGATCTTGTGGATTGTGGAGAGCTTTTATGTCGAGAGCAGGAACTATCACGAACTGGCTCTCTACTATATGATGGATTTCGCACCAGAAGCGCCCGTTTCCCACGCAACCAAACCATTTATTGCGACAGATGGGCACACATCTTTAATATTCCAGTGGTTTGCGCTGCAAGAACTGGATCAAGTGACATTGTACCCGCCTTTTCTGGTCGAGGGACTGCGCAAGTTGCCTGAGCAGACAATGCATGTAGTGGATGGGAGATAAACTGAGCATAACAACATTCATAATGTTGTTTCAAGAGCTTGTCAGTATTTTTCGGTTGAGATAAAATACCGCATCTTATACCGGTTATTTCTGTCATCCACCATGCGCTCTCCCATCTAGGCAGCAACACCCGTTGCATGCTATACTGACCTTCGTGGAATGTACAAGAAAGAGGATATATGCAACGTCAGGCTCTTCTCACCAAGATTTTTCGTTTTGAAGCTGCGCATTCTTTGCCCGGCCATCGTGGCAAATGCGCACGCTTGCATGGTCACTCCTACACGCTGGAAGTCACGCTGCGCGGTCACATCAAGCAGGCAGCGGGTGCAAGCGATGATGGTATGGTCATGGATTTTGATGATCTCTCCCAATTTGTCAAGCAAGCAGTTATCGAGCGACTGGATCATCACGATTTGAATGAAGTTACAGGCATACGTACAACGGCTGAGAACCTAGCGCACTGGATCTGGGATGCACTGCTGGTTGCGGGACTTTCCGAAGCGTTGTTGTATCGAATCTGTCTGTGGGAGACGGCTCAGGGACGTGTCGAGATTACTGCGGCTGAGCGGGCATAGGAGCAAGACAACAATGCTGGTCATGGAGATTTACCGTTCGATTCAGGGGGAAGGGATGCTGATGGGTGTGCCTACGACCTTTGTGCGCTTCTTTGCCTGTAACCTACGCTGTTCTTGGTGCGACACGCGCTACTCTTGGAGTGTGCGCGAGGGCGGCACTTGGCGCACGTTAGCCCCACAAACTGTCGCGGATGAGATCGCGGCACTGGGAGCACGACATGTTGTGCTCACTGGTGGCGAGCCAACCCTGCAAAAAGATCTGCCAGAGTTGGCCGCCCTGCTCAAAGCTCGCGGCTATCACCTGACTGTCGAAACCAACGCCACCATCGTGCCTGAGCCGTTGCTGCCAGTGATCGACCTCTGGAGCCTTTCGCCAAAGTTGAGTAGCGCAGGTGAGAACTATTTGCGTCACGAGGCACTGGCACGTTTTCTGACTGAATTGCGCCCGGAGCAGCAACAATGGAAGTTTGTGGTACGTGACGATGCCGATGAGCAGGTATTGCGCGAACTGCTCAGCAGCTATCCTGCTTTTGTCGAACGCCAACTCCCCATTATTCTCCAACCCGAAGGCGATAGCGCCCACTCCGACTATCCTCGCGCTCTAGAACGCCTAGCAGAACGGCTGAGCGACCCCTTCTGGCAACCGTACTACGTGCGAGCG
>JBDTBU010000107.1:0-19373 GCA_039923935.1 Ktedonobacteraceae bacterium
ACCCCTAGCCCTGAAGATATAGCGGTAACTGAACAACTGGTGCAGGCGGGCAAACTGCTTGAAATCGAACTGGTAGATCATCTGATTATTGGCAACCACAAATATATCAGTTTGAAAGAACAATTGCGTTGGTAATAACATTTGTGGGAAAGAGAGATAGATGTGCGGAAATCTTATTTTCGCACATCTGGCTCAAATCAGCGTGGTATACTGTGATGTGTTGAGTAGCGAGAGCGTTATAGGCATTGGGAAGGAGAAAAAGTCATGGCTATTGATCCACGAACGCAGAAGATGACTGTTGAAGAGTATTTTCAACTTGATAGCGATCTATCGGCAAAATACGAATACATTGATGGCTACGCGATAGTAATGAGCGGTGGGAGTGTTGGGCACGCTCGCATTGCCAAAAATATCGTGCGCGAATTTGACAACCGCTTGCAAGCAGGACCATGCCAAGTGCATAACTCTGATGTGAAGGTGCTTATTCCTATACGGGGTAATTATCTTTTACCTGATGTGACAGTGAGCTGTGATCCCGGTGATAATGATATAAACACGCAGTTCGTTCGTTCACCACACCTGATTATCGAGGTACTCTCTCCGTCTACTGAAAGCAAAGATCGCGATGCTAAATTTCAACAGTACCAGACGCTCCCATCTTTGCAAGAATATGTCCTAGTCAGTTCGCGCTATCAATTTATTGAATGTTACCTCCGCCAGTCGGACGAAACATGGTCGTATCAAGCGTATCGACCAGATCAGGTAGTGGAGTTCAAGAGCCTGAATATTCAACTCGCTTTTACGGAAATTTACGCTAATGTCCCGATTCCCGCAAAATTTGATTTGTTGAAGGAGTCGCGTGAGGAGTATACTCTTTACTAGAAAAAGCTTGCCACCGTCTGCTACCAGAAAAATAGGAATGGGTGGAAAAATGATTTAATCATTTTTCCACCCATTCCTATTTTTCTGGTAGCAGAGAAAATCACCCTTTGGCAACAGCTCTATCAATTTTCTCAGGCTTGACAGGCTTTTCACCCTTCTCCTTTTTGCGCTTGGGCTGGGTATGCCCGTTGCTGCTGATCTCTTCGCGTGGCTCGATCTCGGAGTAGCCTTCGATGGCAGCTTCTAGTACGTCGCGGATCTCGCTGGCGAAGACAAAGTGCATTTGCTCGTGCAACTCTTTGGGCAGGTCTTCCAGCAGATCCTGCTCGTTTTTCTTGGGCAGGATGACGGTACGAATGCCCGAACGATAGGCGGCCAGGACTTTCTCTTTGATGCCGCCGATGGGCATGACTTTGCCGCGCAGGGTGATCTCACCAGTCATGGCGACATCAGAACGCACGTTGCGCCCAGTAGCCAGGGAGACGAGTACAGTCGCCATAGTCACACCCGCCGAAGGTCCATCCTTGGGGATAGCTCCTGCCGGGACGTGAATATGCACAGTCTGGCCCTCGAAGATGTTCTGAGGCAGGCCGAGCGCGGCAGCATGTGAACGCACATAGCTGAGCGCCGCGATGGCCGATTCTTTCATTACATCGCCCAATTGGCCAGTCAACGTCAACTGACTGTCTTTGGAAGGCATAGCAGCAGCCTCGATAAAGATGATCTCGCCTCCCACCGGCGTCCAGACCAGACCTGTCGCAATGCCTGGCCTATCGATCCGCTCAGAAACCTCCGCAAAGTAGCGCGGGCGTCCCAGGTATTCCGACAAAGTTTCGGCGGTAACATGAATGGGCGTCTCTTTACCCTCGGTGATCTGCTTGGCAATTTTGCGACAGAGCGAGCCAACCTCGCGTTCGAGGTTGCGTACGCCTGCCTCGCGTGTATAATCGCGAGCAACTCCCCGAAGCGTGTCATCATCAACGGTCAGTTCGTCCTTGCGCAGACCGTTGGCCTCAAGCTGTTTGGGTAGCAGATAGTTACGCGCAATATGCAACTTCTGCTCCTCAGTATAACCCGACAGCGTGAGGATCTCCATACGGTCACGCAGAGGTGCCGGGATCGGCTCCAGCGCGTTGGCCGTAGCGATAAACATGACCCGCGAGAGATCGAATGACAGGTCTAGGTAGTTATCGCGGAAATTGTAGTTCTGCTCTGGGTCCAGCACTTCCAGCAGGGCCGAAGAGGGGTCGCCGCGCCAATCGGCCCCGACCTTATCAACCTCGTCGAGCATAATCACTGGATCATTGGCATCAACCCGCCGTAAGGTCTGGATAATGCGGCCCGGCATCGCTCCAATATAGGTGCGGCGATGGCCGCGTACCTCGGCCTCGTCGCGAATGCCGCCCAGCGATAGGCGTGCGAACTTGCGGCCCAGTGCGCGGGCAATCGACTGGCCCAGCGAGGTCTTGCCCACTCCTGGCGGCCCCACAAAGCACAGGATCGGCTCGCGGTTAATCTGGCGCGTCGCCTCACCTGAATGCAGTGGTTGTGACGTGTGCGGCTCGCCCGCTTCCTCTTCATGCTGCGCCTCGGTTTCACGTGCAACTCGCTCGGCAGTCCGATCTTCTTTGAGACGGCGCACAGCCAGGTACTCCAGGATGCGATCCTTAATCTTTTCCAGATCGTAGTGATCCTGGTCCAGCACCTCACGGGCACGCGGCACATCAATACGCTCCCCTGTGCTCTTGTCCCACGGCAAGCTGACCAGCAATTCTAGGTAGGTGCGAATAATGCTGTATTCGGGCGAAACCGTGGGCAACTTCTCTAAGCGAGCCAACTCACGGTTGGCCTCTTTTAGCGCCTCTTCGGACATATGCGCATCAACAATTTTCTGGCGCAACTCGTTGGCTGTTGCCTGCTCCTCGCTCTCCTCGCCCAGTTCGCGCTGAATCGCCTTCAACTGCTCGCGCAGCAGGTATTCGCGCTGTAACTTGCCCATCTCTTCCTGAGCGCTGCTCTGGATCTTGCGGCCCAGCTCAAAAATCTCCAACTCATGCGTGAGATAGTTGCTCATCTGCTCCAGCTTGGCCCGCACTGAATCCAGTTCCAGCAACTTCTGGCGCAGTTCTAGTTCCATTTGCACAAAGGTCGCAACAACATAGACCACCTGACGCGGCTCCTCCAGATTGAGCGTAGCCGCTGCAACTCCCTCCGGCACATTCTGCACTAGCGTCACTAGACGTTGGAAGTAGGTCACGACGTTGCGTTTGATGGCCTCGGTCTCTTTATCAGACTCCTGTATCTCAGGCTTTGCGCTGACATGTGCGACGAGATACGGCTTGGTTTGCGTAAATTCGCCAATCGCCACACGCTCCAACCCCTGTACGATGATTTGGATCGTGCCCTCTGGCATGCGGATCATACGCGCAATACGCGCGACGGTTCCTACCGTGAAAATATCCTTCGGTCCCGCGTGCTCAGTCTCAGCCGATTTTTGTGCCACCAACACAACCAAACGATTGCCGCGCATCACATCATCGATCAGACGAATCGAGCGCTCCTGGCCCACACCCAGCGGTTGTACTGCGAAAGGATAGACTACAGTATCTTTGAGTGGGAGCACCGGCAACACTTCTGGAATAGTCAGATGCTCTTCCTGCTCTTCCTCATGCACTCCGTGGAGCGCCATTTCAGAAAAAACATCCTCGTCCTGAGTAAGCATACGTGCACGTTTGCGCGTTTTACGAGGCTTCTTGGCAGGTTCCGGTTCATTTAGCGTCGCATTCTCTGGGGACTCTACCGACCCTTGCTCTTCTAGCGGCGCGTTCTCTGGGGACTCCTGCTCATTAACCTCGCTGGTCACGCTCTCTGCTGGCTGCTGCTCTTTTTGATCTACAGAGGGAGACTGCGTGTCTTCCTTTTCTTCCTGATTTTTCTGCTTACGATTGGTTCGCGTACTCATCCTGCAACCTTTTCAAATGTATCTCTATACTGTCATTCAAGGTTTTCCCTGGAATTGTGATATTTCACATATCTACCGGAAAAGCTAGCTATAGCCCACACTACCTGTTATACATCACTCGGCTAGCTTGGGCAGGTTCACCCATAAAAAGCCATTTTCATAGCGAGCTGTGACCGCTTCTCGATCTATTGGCGAAGAAAGAAAGACTTCTACGCGGAATGGGCCATAGCGAATCTGGGCCTCGTGATACGAGATACCCGCCCCTGGCTTCTGCTCGTCGAGCCGTTCACCGCCTACCACCAGAGCATCCACATACAGGGTCACTTCGATCTCTTCTTCTTTCATCCCTGCCAGCTCAATCTTCACCGTCATCATCTCGGCTGACTCGTGAATATCGGCCAGAGGTCTCCAGGTAATCGAACTTTGTAATAGCAATTGCTGGCTTTGCTGTAACGCGTCTTGCACTAATTGCCGATAATGACGATCCATTTGCTGTTGTGATCCATCGCTATAGCGATAGGTCACGTAGCGATAACGCATACGCATAATTGGCCCCCCCAATCAGCCTGAATCCCAGAAGTATCTTTAAAAAGAAAAAATGCGCCAATCTCTGGCGAGGCTCTCTTTGCTATGTCCTCACTAGTATACTAAATCCAGGGGAACACGACGCCCGAAGCCTCCACCAACCAGGTTTCTGGCGAAACCTTTTTGATTATGCCATGAGCTACGACAAAATGCAAGGGCGTTTGACGGGTGTCTGCCTGTGTGCTACTATATTTCTATGTAGACTACTGTTCTTCATAGATGCCAAACTCGTAACGTTGTGTATGCTAGTGTACCGAGGGCAAGAAAGAAGATGATCACGCAAGCAATCAAGGAATGGCTACAAAAAATGTTCGCGTGGTGGCCCTGGAAACAGTCTACGTCGGTGGAATACCAACCTGTCGCCAGTCCAGTGACCTGGATCTCTACACCAGAGACGCCTTTCCGCTCAACCAGAGAGGGGACTATTCCCCAAACCGGCACAATCCCGCGCCTCTCGACGCTGGAAGGCCGGTCAGAACGTGTACTTCAACCTCGCTCCGAGGATCTCCCTGCGCACACTGCTTCACCCTCTTCGGCAGAGTTCGCGAGTACTTCCAGCGGTGCGCATTCTCCTGTTCCAACGGCTCAACAACGTCTGGAGTTTTTGCGCTATCTGATTCAGCGCGGCATTGTAAATGAAGGCTTTGAGAAAGACCCAACGGATTTTTAAGAGTGGTGAGATAGAGATTTTTTCACTGTTTTTTATTTAGCGGCAGGGTCACAAAAAAATCGTACGCTTCCACGCACGATTTTTTTGTGACCCTGCCGCTTTCCCTAACGAGCCTCTATAAATCCCTCAGCTTTGGCATCTTCCTCGCTTCTGAAGAAGACGAGATCGCGCTCATTGGTCTCTGGCTTGCGTTCCAGCGGGTAGTAGCGTTGAGTACTCAGTACACCCACAAACTTGCTCGTCGGTTCCGCGCGGGTACTTCGCCTCGTCGCCACAGCCGTTTTACCCTGGCTGGTGCTGGTATAGCGAATCTCACCACTAGAACCTACCCCAACTCCATTGAGTGGATGTTGTGGCTGCAACTCAACATGCTGCTCTTCTTCCTCTGCAACATGGTGAAACATGCGCTTCGTTAACCAGTAGACCGCACCACCAGCTATCAGTAGACCTGTCACAAAGCCTAAAGTTGACCAGAGGGAATTGTGCTCCCTCATATTACGGTTGATTTTCTGGCCTTGTTTGCGCATTTTGCGCGTGAGATGCTTCTTCTGATCGATACGAGTGCGCTCAAACTGTTGGCGCTGTTTGTGTAATTGCCACGCCATATCATCTGTGCGGTCAGAGAGATTCCGACCAAGATTCTTGCCTTGTTTGCGCAGATTTCGCGTAGCATCGTCGCGGCGATCAAGCAAATGCTGGAGAAAATGCTGTCCCCGCCGGATCAGCATATAGGCGAGATCATCTTTCCAATCGGCCAGATTGTGGCTGGTCCGCACCTTCTGTTTCGACGGAGTTGCACCATCATGTCCCACTTGGCTGCCAAGTTGGTGCCAGAGATCTCCCCCGCGTTCAAGTCCCGTTTGCAACCCAGCGCTTGCCAAGGTCGCTCCAGCGGACGTGAGATACTCACCGCGTTTGAGAGCATCCTGCCCCCATTCTTTGCCGGTTGCAGCAAGCTGCCCCAACATATGTTTGTGCCCTTGCTGCTCAACATGTGCAGCATCCATCACATGTTTGCGCCCTTGCTGTTCAGCATGCGCTGCCCCTAGCCAATGTTTACGCCCTTGCTGCTCAACATGTGCAGCGTCCATCACATGTTTGCGCTCTTTCTTCTCCGCACGTTCTGCTGCTAGCAAATACTTGCGCTCTTCCTTTTTCGCATGTTCTGCCTTCCTTAGATCATACATTTGTGTTCTCAAGTGTTTAGCCTCCATTTGCACGCGTTTGATCTGAGCTTTTAGCGCTTGGCGACACTCTGGAGATAACGCATCGAGATTTTCCAAGATATCGGTTTGCATAGTGTACATCCTTTCAGGTACATCTCTATCACGCAGGCAATCTTTTTAGAGTATACATGGAGGCCCAATATTGCAGGAAAATGCAGCCAAAAACGTGGCGTCCAAGCGGCTTCCCACGCTGCATGGCATGCTATCGAAAAAAACAAATAGCCAATATCAACCGCAAGCAAACGGTATGATTGGCTATTGTTAAAAAATAGTGAAAGAAGCGATTAGAGGTCTTCCAACGCCGTTTCGCTGAGAAGCAGAACCAGGCGGCAGAAATGCAGCATCGCAGAGACAGATTCCAAATAAGCTCTCTCACCAGACGAGGCCCGCTGCGTGGCCTCCGGGCGGCGGCGGCGTAGTTCCCGCAAAACCACCAGGACATCTTCTTTAAAGGCTTGATTCAGATCACCCCGCTGCATCAACTGGATCACCTGCTGTACAATCGAGTCCACTTCTTGACGCATGGCAGTCAGATCCATCATCCATGCATCAGTATCATCACTTATGTTCTCATCGGAAAGAAAGGCATCCCTCAGATGTTTCACCGATCTGCCCGGACGCAGACGCCATTGGGCATCGCTCCGCAACGGTTTGCCTATGGTGCGAGCGTTCGTCTGAGGCTCTTCTTGCGTAACCCCTAGCCCACGGAGTAGCTCAGCCAGTTCTTCTTGCCAGCTAGCCATAAAAGCATCTCCTTTAGAAAAAAACCTACGAACCACCTGGATTCCCAGCACTTCCTCGTGTTTCTTCGCGATTATAGCATATGCGTCCCACAGGGACAACAGGGGGTATTCCTCAAACACCTTAGACAATCCTTCTTCTTCACCTTAAACTATTATGCGTAATTGTATATCTTTTTGGGATTGTTTTTCTCATCCGAGAGAAAAGAGCAAACTACCGAGCTTACGTTATAACGAGTGCTCATTTTATATTCGTGTTATATTCTCAGGTACATCTCAGCGAACTCACAGCTTTTTTTCATGGAAAGGGATTATACTTATGCATAAGAAGTAGTAAACCATCCGAGCACGTATCCGGTTAAGGGTACTATTATGGTTGAGAGTACTGCAACGAAAGTATTGAGAAAGTGAAACTGTTTCTTCGGTTTCTATTTTAGGAGGATGAACAATGCCACGTCGAAAAAATACAGCTGTTATTGATAAAGAAGAAGAGGGTTACGCGTACCAACCTGCGGATGATCTTCTGACCATTCACGAGGTCGCGAAACGTCTTCGCGTCGATGACACAACCGTGCGCCGCTGGATTAACAACGGTGTTCTGGATGCGGTGACTCTGCCCCATTTGGGCAAACGCCGAGGCTATCGTGTGAAGAAAGCCACCCTGGATACGCTGCTGAGCGGCTCCACGCTTTCAAACCTTACTGCTGAGGAGTAATTCTTAGCATATAAGCACAAGAGCACCTATGCCTATCTGGCGCAGGTGCTCTTGTGCTTATATGCCCTTCTCTGTTGGTATGATTACCCGAAACTTCTGCTCAGCTACACGCGGGCACCTATAATAGGAATGACAGATTATGTTATTCTCGCGTGCGTGTTTGCCTAGAGAAGAGGTGACAAAAGTGAAAGCATTCGGATTACTGTCCAGCTTCAGAAGTTCCAGAAGCTACCTTCTGGGGCTTTTTGTGTTTTTAAGCTTGCTGACTCTGAGTGCCTGTGGCGGCGTCAATTCCGTGGGGATTTACGACAATGCCCGTGTACTGAATGCCTCCCAGGTGAAAAACGCGGCCTCGAAGCTACCAAACAATGTAGATATCTACACTGTGAACGATTTTAGCGGGACACAGGCCGATTTTCAACGCGCTACTTCAGCCAAGTTGCGCGGCGATCCCAACCGTATCGTGATGGCTATTGATACAACCAATCACTACACGTATGTTGCCAGAGGCACGAAGGTGCCTCTTTCCGGTGCTGGCATCTCACAGGCTGTCAGTTCCTTTTCCTCGAACTATAACAACGGAGACTACACTGGCGCAACGGTGGCGGCACTCGGCTCGATGAATAGCGTACTGGCTACTCATCGAGGCCCGTCGTTCTCACCCGTCTTGTTCGCCTGTCTGCCTCTGCTTTTAGTAGGCTTTCTACTCTTCATGATGAAAGCCAGGCGGCCTGGTGCCTATGGGTTCCCGCGCGGTTTTGGCGCACAACGTGGTCCCTATCAGCCACCGCTGCAACCAGGCAGCCCCTACGATCAAGGTGGCTATGGTCCTGGCCAACAGGGTGGTTACGGCCAACAGGGTGGTTACGGCCAACAGGGCTATGGTCCTCCCCAGCAGCGCGGCGGGATGAATCCCTGGGCGGCTGGCGGTTTAGGCGCGGCGGCTGGCGGCTTGGCTGGTTATGAGCTGGGCAAGATGCAGGGCGAGCACCGCAACGAGGGCGGCGGCTTTGGTCAGGATGGTGGCGATTCTGGTGGTGGTGGCAACTTCGGCGGTGGCGGAAGCTTTGGTAGCGATACTTCCGGTGGTGGTGGCAATTTTGGTGGTGATAACTCCGGTGGTAGCAATTTTAGCTCTGGCGGTGCTGACTACGGGAATGATGATTTTGGCGGCGGCGGCAATTTCGGTGGTGGTGGTGGAGATTCTGGTGGCGGGGGCAGTTTTGGTAGCGGTGGCGGAGATTTTGGTGGTGGGAGCAGCGACTCTGGCGGCGGTGGAAATTTCTAAGCACGCCGCTCCTGTGTCACTAGGGGCGAGCTAGACGGACTCCCGCTCTCTCAGCATTTTGTCAGCCGTCTGTGTAACTGAACAGAGCGGTGAAACGTAGATAACCTAGAAGGGTGCAGCAGCACTTTCTGGTTATCTGCGTTTTTTTAGAAGGACCATAAAAATTGAAATATAAAGATTTTCCCTGTAGAAAAAGGAAGCCTGGTAGATGGCTTATTGGCGCTCTGGCTGTTTTTTGCTTGTTTGCCATAAGTGCATGCGGTGGTGGCAACACCACTTCGCACGTGTACGATAATGCGGGTGTGTTGGACGTTTCTAGCGTGCACAATGCCGCTTCAAATCTGCCCTACGCGCTCGACGTGTACACGAGCAGCACTTTTACCGGCACGAAAACCGAGTTTGATCGCACGACGATTGGGCATCTGAATAGCAATCCTAACCTGATTGTACTCGCTATTGATACCACTCATCGCCATATGTATGTCGCACACGGCTCAAAAGTGCCGCTTTCAAATAGCGGGGTTGACCAGACAGTTAGCGCGTTTTCCTCGCGTTTTGGCAATGGTAACTATACCGGTGCAACTGTGGCCGCAATCAACTCAATGCAACAGTCGCTTAGCTCCAGTGGTGGCGCAAGCGGTTCCTCTGGCACGCTTCTGTGGATTGGTCTCCTATTGTTAGGCATCATTCTGGTCGCCTTTCTGGTTATGCGACGCCGTATCTCTGGCGCAGGCCGCTCTAATGTCCCCTATCAGCAACCTATGTATCCCTCGAACCAGGGAAACTACTATGGCCAGCCCAATAACCAAGGCAACTATTATGGTCAGCCCAACAACCAAGGCGGCGGGATGAACCCCTGGGCGGCTGGCGGTTTGGGTGCCGCAGCTGGCGGCTTGGTTGGCTATGAGTTAGGCAAAGAAGCTGGCGAGGGTGAGCGCAATAATTGGGGTGATGGTGGTGGTAATTTTGGCGGCGGTGGTGGCGGCGGGGACTTCGGCGGTGGTGGTGGTGGCGGCGGGGACTTCGGCGGTGGTGGTGGTGGTGGCGGGGACTTTGGCGGTGGTGGTGGCGGCGGCGGGGACTTTGGCGGTGGCGGCGGTGGTGGCGGCGGCGGTGATTTCTAGTTTATTATAGGCATGAGTTACGTATGATGGGCCAGAGAGGCGAGCTTCTCTGGCCCATCATACCGTGCGCGAGAAAACCGGGGAAATGGAGTCCTTTTTTATCCATGCGAACGTTGTTCCCGCTCCCTTGCTCACACCACTCCTCGTCGTGAATACTCATCTCCAGTATATCCAGCAAAGCAACCGCCGCATCTGCTCGGCCAGACAGAGTTCTCACAGACGTTTGGCAATACACCGATCAGAGAAACAGATGACCTCAAATAACCCAAAAAAGCAACGAGAGCATTACGCTACTTGACAAAATGTTGCCTCTGCTGTACGATATTGACTAGAGAGTCATATAAAAAATTACAGGTCGCAATAGAAAAATGTGAGTCAGGTCATAGAACTTACATTCATGACTCTCCAAGGAGATCTTTGCCATGGAGCAAACGGATATGGGAACATCGGCTCATGCTTCTCTCAAAGAGAAACAGCGTCAGGAGCGCAGAACCCTGATTCTCCAGATGGCCGAGGAAATCTTGATGGAGAAGGGATACTATGAGACATCCATTGACGAGATAGCCTCGCGTGTCGGTATCGCTAAGAGCACAGTCTACCTGCATTTTCCGAGTAAAGAGGATCTGGTGATTGCCATCCTGAAGCGGGATTTGCAGCACTTGTTGGCAAAAATTGATGAGGTGACACGTACTGACGCAACTGTGCATGACAAGGTGGAAGCCATTCTGTACTACGCGTATGGCACCATTTTTATCAAACGCATGCAGTTGCTCTCCAGTCTCTACATGAGCGGGGATGCAAAACGTCACCAAGAAAAGTATGGAGACACGTTAAAAGACTTAGCTGAACAGTTGGCTACCACATTGAGCGCCTTACTTGAGCAAGGCAAAACGGCAGGGGAATTTGACACCAGTATCCCCACGCCGATTATGCTGAGTGCGTTTTTTGGTCTCTTATCGCCAAGAAGTTATAAACATCTCATGGCGTATGAGCAGATAGGGCAGATGGAGAGAGACGAACTAGTAAGCCATCTTGGACGCCTTTACTTTAAAGGTATTGCACGTCTTTGAAAGAAGCTTATGCGCCATGTGCGAGAAATAAGTCATGGATTATGGGTATCTTTTATCACTACCTTTCGCGTGTTATCTCATAATGCGTGTTTGTAGAGAGGAAATTTGAGCGTATGCAAGCAACAATACCAAAGCAGCGCAGTGGAGGATTAGATTACAAGTGGATACTGGCAATGGTGGTCGTACTGGGTGCCTTTATGAGCATTCTGGACTCGACCATAGTCAATATCGCTATTCCACGCTTAGAAACGGCTTTTGGCGCTGGTGTCAACACTGTGGAGTGGGTTCTGACCGGCTACACTCTGGCTCAGGCCGTGGCGGTTCCGTTGGTCGCCTACTTCACCGACAGGTTTGGCATCAAACGCTTCTACATCTTTTCACTTGCCGCCTTTACCATCGGATCGGCCATGTGCGGCTTAGCGTGGAGCCTGCCGCTGCTGATTGTCTTTCGCGTCCTCCAGGGTCTGGGTGGTGCGGCACTGATGCCCCTTTCGATGACGCTGCTCTTCAGCGTGTTTCCTCCAGAGGAACGCGGCATGGCGATGGGTTTTTTCGGTGTGCCGGTCTTGCTGGCACCCGCGCTTGGTCCAACGCTGGGCGGCTGGCTGGTTACGTATACGGGCTGGCAGGTGATCTTCTACCTCAACGTCCCGATTGGCATTCTGGCCGTCATTCTCTCAATGATCTTCATGCGTGACTCCCAAGCAAGGAAACGCCCGCATTTCGATCTGCTCGGCTTTTGCTTCGTGACGGTGGGATTGGTCCTAACACTGTATGGTTTTTCATCAGCCAGTACCGATGGGTGGGGTTCGTCCACCGTGGTGGGTTGTATGAGCGTCGGGATACTCTCGCTGATCACCTTTGTCTTGATTGAATTAAGCATCAGCAAACGGGGAGGCAATCCGCTCCTGAATCTGAGGCTCTTCGCGAACGGTCCGTTTACCACAAGCAACATTGCAAGTATCCTGGTCACATTCACGATGTTTGGAGGACTGTTCCTCTTCCCGCTCTACCTGCAAAATCTGCGGCAATTGAATGCCTACGAAGCTGGCCTAGTGCTATTGCCGCAGGCACTGGCTTCCATGATATCCGTGGTCGTTGGCGGCAGGTTAGTAGACAAGCTGGGAGTCAAGGCTGTGGTTATCCCTGGTTTGATCATTCTGGGCATCTCCACCTGGGGCATGACCTTCATGGATAGTCATACCGCTATGTCCTCGCTGCAAACCCTGTTGATTTTACGCGGCCTCTCCATAGGCCTGGTCTTGCAACCACTGAGTGTATCGATGATGGCGGACATCCCGCCGCGTCAATTAGCTCAGGCCACGTCGATCAATACGGTGACTCGCTCAGTTGCCGTTTCACTGGGTGTCGCTGTATTGGCGACAGTGATTTCAACGCAGATCACGACCCACTACGGCCATCTGGCTGAACAGGTCACACCATTCTCAAAGTTGGGTGGACTGATGTTCGGCTTGCAAGCCTACTTTGTCTCACATGGCGCGAGCCTCGCGTCCGCACATGCCGCTAGCTTGCAGGAACTTTCCTTTATCATCAAGGGTCAGGCTTTTGTTCTGGCTATGCAGGATGCCTTCTTTCTCACATTTGTGATGGTTATTGCGGCCCTGATCGCTGTTATGCTGATCCGCACAAAGAAAAAACACATAGCGCCTGCACCTAGCTTCTCGTTTACAGCAGAGGATGCAAAGCAGAACGAGGAAGTTGCTGCAGCGAGAGCTGAGGCTATGATGGCCGGTTAAAACTGTTAAACTTACAGTGTTTTTTATCATATGTTGTTTTAAAGGAGTTTTGAACATGTTGCGTCGCATATTGATCCCAGTTTTTGTTTTTATCGCTTTAATAGCTGTTGCTGGTAGTGCTGGTTTCTGGGTCTATAATGGATATGAGTACTATCAGACCGATGATGCCCAGGTCAGTGGCCAGGTGCTCAATGTGAGCGCCCCGGCGGCTGGCACCTTGACGACCCTGACAGCGAAGATTGGTCAGACGGTGAACGCGGGCGATGTGCTTGGCACGATTACACTGCCATCGAGTGGTGCGAAGAGCGCGGTCACGGTAGATATCACCAGCCCGATGGATGGCACGCTGGTACAAGTTCCCGCTGTGCAGGGACAGAGCGTCGCTCCGGGTATGCAACTAGCTACGCTGACCAACCTGAATACCATGTACATTACAGCTTACATCGATGAAGGCGCGATCAACAACGTGAATGTGAACCAGAGCGTGGATATTCATATCGATGCCTATAGCGGTACGACCTTTAATGGTCATATCAGTCAGATCGTGCAGGCCACGGCTGGCCAGTTCTCGCTGCTGCCCAATCAAGACCCTACCAGCGGTAACTTTACCAAAGTGAGCCAACGTATTCCGGTGTTGATTACGCTGGACAACAAAAATAGTAAGGACGTTGTGCCTGGGATGAGTGCTGAAGTGACGATCCATTTGCACTAAACATTTCAACCAGGATATGTAGCAAAGAACAAGACTTCCCAATTCTCTGTTGGCGAGAATTGGGAAGTCCTGAGCAAAGAAGGAAAGTATTTATGAATATTTTGATTATCGGTGGCTTGCTAGCCCTCGCCGTGGTGGCGATCCTGGGTGCAGTTCTACTCGGAATGAGCGAAGATCGAGCAGAGAGGAAACAGCCAGAAGAGAATGCTGCGTCGCCTATGCAGGTCGCTTCGACGCTCCCATCTACCATGTCCGGAGCACTCCCATCTACCATGTCCGGGACGCTTCCACCTACCATGTCCGGGACGCTCCCACCTACCATGTCCGGAGCACTCCGTTCGACTAGGCAATTGGCACCTTCTTTGTATGAGAATGAACACATCTCGACATATAGAAGCGGCCAGCTACCATTTCCTAATGAGGACGCACGCATAGCGATCTTAAGTGGTCAGGTTTACGAAATCGCCGACGATCTGTATACTCTGGCACAGAAAGCGAGCGGACTGGAACAGCGCCTGAACAATATTAAAGAAGCACTCGAAGGCTTGCAGTATCACCAAACCAACCAGCAATACCACCAAGCCGATCAGCAGTACCACCAAGACGACGCGACTGCCAAATACAGCGCACTTAGAATCGATAGTTCGTCGTTCTAAGGCATCGCTTAAACAATCAACGGGTGACGAATACTTCATGCTGTATAAAAGAAATGGAGCATATATGAATATTGTACTGTGGGTCATACAGGCTCTGCTGGGTATTGCGTTTCTCATGGCTGGTTTGATCAAAAGCACGCTACCAGCAGGCAAACTCGCTTCCATGCTGCCGTGGACTGGCGATGTTCGGTTGAGGTGGCCGCGTTTTATCGGTGTTTGTGAAATGCTGGGAGCGCTAGGGTTGGTGCCGCCCGGCGTGACGCATGTTCAGCCTTGGTTAACGGTTGTGGCCGCAGGGGGCTTGGCACTGATTATGGTAGATGCGGCAATGTTCCATCAATCCAGACATGAATATTCAATGATAGCGGTGAATGCTGTGATTTTCGTTTTGGCTGTTTTGATCGTCTATGAACGTTGGGTGCTAGTGCCTCTCGGTGGAAAACTTCATGTGAGTATAAGCAAGACGAAGCAGGCCAGAGCAGCAATTGCTGCTCTGGCCTGCTTCGTCTTGCTCAAAAATTCTGATCCGAAGGCGGCATTTGAATGCGGCGGGAGCTGCGTCGGCGTGTGGTCTCCACGATGCGCAGACGCCCTACCGCTCGCTCAAGATCACCACTTAGGGCGGCACGCTCGCGGGCATCCCCTGCCGCTGCCAAGCGAGCCTGAGCCAAACGGCGAGCCTCCTCGGCACGGGTATGGTCGATCTCATCAGCGTGCTCGGCAGCATCCGCTAGCACAGTGAGGGTGTTGTTATACATCTCCAAGAAGCCGCCGGAGATAAACAGATCTTCTTCCGCACCAGCCAGCTTGATACGCATCTCGCCCGCTTTCAGGGCGGTCAGCAATGCGGCATGGTTGGGTAGAATGCCCATCTCTCCTTCGACTCCCGACGCGATAACCATATCGGCCTCGCCCCGGTAGATCTCACGTTCGCCAGTGACTACAGCGACTTGCATTGTAGACATGGCTTACCCCTTCTCCCGATCTTTTTCGTAGGCCTCAGCGACCCCTTCGATGGCGCCTTTCAAGAAGAAGTAGGTCTCCGGCACATGGTCATACTTGCCATCGAGTATTTCTTTGAAGCTGCGGATCGTATCCTTCAGCGGCACATACTCGCCCGGAGTGCCAGTGAAGGCTTCAGCGACGGTAAAGGGCTGCGAGAAGAAACGCTCCAGCTTACGGGCACGGGTGACAGTGATCTTGTCCTCGTCAGCAAGCTCATCCATACCTAGGATAGCAATGATGTCCTGCAACTCTCGATAACGCTGCAAAACACGCTGCACAGCACGCGCCACATCGTAATGCTCCTGGCCCACGATGTTGGGGTCAAGAATACGACTGGTCGAGGCCAGCGGATCGACGGCGGGATAGATGCCCTTCTCAGAGATCGAGCGTTCCAGCACGATGGTCGAGTCCAGGTGAGCGAAGGTCGTGGCCGGAGCCGGATCGGTGTAGTCGTCAGCGGGTACGTAGACGGCCTGCATCGAGGTGACTGAACCGCGCTTGGTCGAGGTGATGCGCTCTTGCAGAGCACCCATCTCTTCGGCCAGGTTAGGCTGATAACCCACAGCAGACGGCATACGGCCAAGCAGCGCCGAGACTTCAGCACCAGCCTGAGTGAAGCGGAAAATGTTGTCGATGAAAAGTAGCACGTCTTTGCCCTCTTCATCGCGGAAATATTCCGCAATCGTCAGAGCGCTCAGCGCCACGCGCAGACGCGAGCCAGGAGGCTCGTTCATCTGACCGAAGACCATCGCCAGACGGTCAATAACGCCAGCATCCATCATCTCGTGGTACAGGTCGTTGCCCTCGCGGGTGCGCTCACCCACGCCAGCGAAGACGCTATAGCCGCCGTGCCCTTTGGCGATGTTGTTGATCAGTTCTTGAATGATGACGGTTTTGCCGACACCTGCGCCACCGAACGCGCCAATCTTGCCGCCTTTCATAAAGGGGCAGATCAGGTCGAAGACTTTAATACCCGTCTCGAAGACCTCAACACCCGACGCCTGGTCTTCCAGGGTGGGAGCTTGGCGGTGAATCGGCATACGTGGCGCGTCATCGACTTCGGGCTTGTTGTCCACAGCACGCCCCAGGACGTTGAAAATACGCCCCAGGGTCTTGGGACCAACCGGCACACTGATAGGTGCGCCCATATCGCGTGCATCCGAGCCGCGCTGCAAGCCATCGGTTGGACCCATAGCTACGCAACGCACCCAGTTATTGCCAAGATGCTGCTCGACCTCCAGAGAGAGATCCTGCTCGGCCCCGGCAGGGCGCACACGAACTTCGTTATAAATTTCAGGTAGTTGTTCTGGGGGGAACTCAACGTCTACCACAGCGCCCAGAACCTGCACGACTGTACCGTACGTGCCTACATGTGTTGTCATAATATATTCTTCTCCTATGTGCTTACCCTAGAGCTTCAGCGCCGGAGACAATCTCCAGAATTTGCGTCGTGATACTTGCCTGACGCGCCTTGTTGTAGGTAAGTTTGAGATCTTCGAGCAATTCTTTGGCGCTATCAGTAGCGTTTTTCATGGCTACCATCTGCGCCGACCACTGGCTAGCCAGTGATTCCAGCAAAGCTTGATACACTTGTAGATCTATGTACCGTGGCAGCAACGCCTCGAAGAGACTTTGCGGATTGGGTTCGTAGATATACTCGACGTTTTTTTTGTCGTCGTTCTCATCCACAGGCGGCTCAACTGGTAGCAGCTTGACGACTGTTGGAACCTGTGTGACCGTATTGACGAACTTGGCGTAGACAAGATAGACCACATCGACATCGCCGTTGGTAAAAGCATCCACAGCCACCTGAGCAATTGCCGAAGCATCATTCAGGCCAGGCTTGTCGCCGTAGTTAGTGAACTCAGCCAACAAGTTATACGGGCTGCGTACCACGAAGTCGCGTCCCTTGCGGCCCACAGCCACAAAATCGACGTTCGTGTGCTCACCGCTCTCCAACTGCAATTCGCGCTGCATGTCTACCGCCGAATGGGCAGCCTTACGGTTGATGTTGCTGGGCAGAGCGCCGCACAGGCCACGATCCGGGGTAATCAGCACATAGCCAATTTTGCGCACTGGACGTGTAGCCATCAGTGTGGCTCCGGCTCCAATGTCCGCCCCGCCTGCGCGGGCCAGACGCGAGACCATGCCGCGCAACTGCTCTGCGTAGGGACGGGACTGCTCAACGCGCTCTTGTGCTCTACGCATCTTGCTGCTCGCCACCATCTGCATAGCTTTGGTGATCTGCGAGATGTTTTTGATCGAACCGATACGCCGCTTAATTTCACGAGTTGATGGCATAGATCAACCTTTCTTTTCTCCTCCACACTGGCGCACTCCTGGAGAGGAGCACGCTCACGTAGATCAGAAACTAGCGGGGTGCGACTGTCTGCTTGTACTCTTCAATAGCAGCGCTCAACCTCTGTAACAGATCCTTGGACATTTTCTCTTTGCCGTCAACCGATTTGGTGAAAATCTCCGAACCGATCTCAGGGTGCGTGGTGTCCATGAAACGATAGAACTTCGTCTCCCATTCCGCCACAAGGTCCAGCGGCACCTCGTCCAAGTAGCCACTGTTAGCGGCATGGAAGATCATAACCTGTTTCTCCGTAGAAAGCGGCTGGTACTGCGGCTGCTTCAGAATTTCCATCAAGCGGCGGCCACGGTCAATACGCGTCTTCGTCGCTTTATCCAGGTCCGAGGCAAACTGCGCGAAGGCAGCCAACTCACGGAACTGCGCGAGGTCGAGCTTCATCGTGCCAGAAACCTGTTTCATAGCGGCTGTCTGCGCACTACTACCCACGCGCGAAACTGAGAGGCCAGTGCTCATGGCGGGCCGCTGACCAGCATTAAACAGATCGGTCTCCAGGAAGATCTGGCCGTCGGTGATCGAGATGACGTTGGTCGGAATATACGCCGAGATGTCGTTTGCCTTGGTTTCAACGATTGGCAGGGCGGTCAATGAACCACCGCCGTAATCTTTGTTCAGACGTGCCGCACGCTCCAACAAGCGGGAGTGCAGGTAGAACACGTCGCCCGGATACGCCTCGCGACCAGGAGGGCGGCGAATAATTAGCGAAATGTTGCGGTAGGCTTCGGCGTGCTTGGTCAGGTCGTCATAGACGATCAACGCGTCGCGCCCGGATTCCATAAACTCTTCGCCCATCGCGCAGCCAGCGTAGGGGGCTAAGTATTTCAAGGGGGCAGGATCAGCGGCACCTGCTACCACAATGATCGTGTACGCCATTGCGCCATGCTCTTCCAGAATAGCATGGGTGCGTGCAACTGAGGAATTCTTCTGACCAATCGCCACATAGATACAGAGCAGGTTTTTGCCCTTTTGGTTAATGATCGTATCAAGTGCAATCGCCGTTTTACCGGTCTGGCGGTCTCCGATGATTAATTCGCGTTGACCACGGCCAATCGGGATAATCGCGTCAATCACCTTAATACCGGTTTGTACGGGGGTGCTCACCGACTGGCGGGTAATCACGCCGGGAGCCACGCGCTCAATCGGGCGAAATGTATCGGTGACAATCGGCCCACGGTCATCCAGTGGCTCCCCCAGGGGGTTGACCACACGCCCAATCAGGGCATCGCCAGTGGGAACCGAGACCACGCGCCCGGTGGTGCGTACTTCGTCACCTTCGCGAATCTGTGTGTATTCGCCCAGGATCGGGCAAGACACTGATTCTTCTTCTAAGTTAAAAGCCATACCCATCACGCCAGTGCGTGGGAACTCTACCAGTTCCAGATATTTCACATCTTGCAGGCCATAGACACGAGCGATACCGTCCTGCACCGCGATTACAGTGCCCACGCTCGCCGTTGAGGTTTCTGTGCCTCCAAAGCCTACGATGTTTTTCTCTATGATGGCACTGATTTCATCAGCCCAAGATGCCATCTGCGTCCTCCTGTGTATTACAGCCCCATCCCATATCTGCGATAGAGGGGATAGTGCGGAAATGTTTTTGCTTTAAG
>JBDTBU010000108.1:0-2757 GCA_039923935.1 Ktedonobacteraceae bacterium
TCACTGGCCTGGAACCCCCACTATGATCCCAAGCTTGCACGTCGCCTAGCAAGCGTGAACTGTCCAACCTTAGTCATCTGGGGCGAGAATGACCGCTTAATCCCAGTAGTGTATGGCACAACGTTCCAATCCCTGATCCCCGGCTCGCAATTGGTGAGGCTGGCGGGCACTGGTCATATGCCGATGTTCGAGCAGCCTGAGGACTGGGCGCAGCACATCGGCAACTTCTTGCAGGAGGGGCACGCATGAACAAGCTGTCATTCCACTATTTTCATCTGATGCCCTGGCCCGATCTTCCACCGGATTTCGACGAAAATTATGATTCGGCCTGGGTCACACTGCCAAACTCTTTTTACGATCCCGTCAAAGGTCACGCACTCTATAACCGCTATATCGACGAAATCGAACGCGCCGATAAACTCGGCTGGGATAGCGTGATCGTCAATGAGCACCACCAGAACGCCTATGGCACCATGCCCTCACCGAATATCATGGCCGCAGTCCTGAGTCAGCGTGTCAAACGTGCGAAAATTGGCATCGTGGGCAACGCGCTACCCCTGCACGATGATCCTCTGCGTGTAGCAGAAGAGATCGCCATGCTGGATGTGATTACCGGCGGGCGCATTATCTCCGGCTTTGTACGTGGTACAGGCATGGAGTACTTCTCCTACAATATCAACCCAACGCTCAGCCGCGAACGCATGAACGAGGCGCACGATCTGATTGTTCAGGCGTGGACACGGCCCGGCCCGTTTGCCTTCGAGGGCGAGCACTACAATTATCGCTACGTGAACATCTGGCCGCGTCCAATCCAGCAGCCGCACCCGCCAATCTGGCTACCCGGCACCGCTAGCATGGAAACCATCGATTTTGCAGCAGCCCATAAATACCCCTACATGACCGTCTTTATGCCCATGGAACAGCGCAAACGGGCCTATGACCTGTATCGCCGTCTGGCAGAAGACAAGTATGGCTACGAAGCCAAGCCTGAGCAACTGGCCTTCTGTGTACCTGTGATCGTCGCAGAAACCGATGAATTGGCGATGAAAGAGGGCGAAAAGTATACTATGTGGCTCTTCAATAAAGCCATGAAGATCAAGCCAGAGTTCCTGATGCCGCCCGGCTATATGAGCGCACGCAGCGTGCAGGCCGCATTGGAGGGCGGAGGCTTCGGTGGCGAAAAGAGAAGCTTCAAAGATCTGGTAGATCAGGGCGTCGTGATCGCGGGCAGTCCAGCCACGGTCATCGAGAAGCTGAGCTACCTCACCGACGTGCTACAAGCCGGAATGCTGGTCACAGGCGGCCAGGTCGGTGCTATTCCCGATTATCTGGTCTTGCGCAACCAGGAGATGATGGCGAAGGAAGTTATGCCATACTTCCGCGAGAAGGCTGCACCCGTTGCGCCTGGACCTGTGGAGATTTCGAGCGTATGATCGCGCCCCAGGACTTCAAACGGGCTATGGCACAGCTTACCGAGGCGGTGACGGTGATTACAACTTGCGATGAGCAGGGGCAACCTTGGGGCTTTACGGCCACCGCCTTCTCTAGCCTTTCGCTGAACCCACCTCTGGTGCTCTGTTGTCTGAGCCGCGACGCCGACTGCTATCAAGCGTTTCTTAGCAGGCAGGCGTTTGCGGTGAATATTCTGGACGAGCACCAACAGCACCTTGCGCAACGTTTCGCGACCAAGGGCAGAGCCAAATACTACGAGACGCAGTTCACTAGTGGTAAAATGGGTCTACCGCTTCTGGCCGACGCGCTGGTCATGCTAGAATGCAGCATCCAGAACATCTATCCCGGCGGAGATCACAGCATTCTCGTCGGTCTGGTTGAGCATGGCGAGGCTAACAGCAGTTCAGCAGCCCAACCGTTGCTCTATTACGCACAAGCATACGGGAGCTTTGCCAGCCTTGCCGCAACCAGAGCGGAGATAAATGGTCAGGATCTCACACAGAGGTCCATGCTTACGTATCCAGATGAAAAACGCACTGGATAACTAATCAAGGGTACAACAAAGGAGATACGACACTATGGCAGCATACATGATTGCTGAAATCGACATTACCGATCCACAGGGCTACCAGGCATACGGCATGTTGGCTATCCCAACCATTCAAAAGTTTGGTGGAAAAGTCCTGGTCGCAGGAGAAACTATTGAAAACCTCGAAGGAGATTGGCATCCAAAGCGACTGGTAATTATCGAGTTTGAAAGCATGGAACAGGCCAAACGCTGGTACAACTCAGAAGAGTACACGCCGCTCAAAAACATGCGTTTCAAAGCAACAAACTCTAGGGGCGGTTTGGCTCAGGGAATCTAACGCAAAAGGAAAAAGGGTATGACAAAAATCACGCTCACAGGTTGCTCTAGCCGCTTCGCCGCGTGCTACTGCCGCCTTTACAGAAATACCCACAGATGAAGCAATAGGCGAGGAGTAACTAATTTATGGTAGTGATTAACGAGGACATTACTTTTCCTTCTTCTAGCCAACGACAATTAAAAGGCGTATTGGCGCGACCAGAAGGTGATGGACCATTTCCAGGGCTTGTGGTAATCCACGAGATTTTTGGGCTGACTGAGAATATTAAACGCTGTGCGCAACGGTTCGCCGAAGCTGGCTATGCCGCGTTGGCGGTTGATCTGTTTGCAGGACGTAATACGACGGTCTGTATGTTTCGCACGCTGAGCGGCCTGTTATTTAACTCGCTTAACCACGAGGGGATTCACGATCTCAAGGCCACACTCGATTTTCTCACCGC
>JBDTBU010000109.1:0-10522 GCA_039923935.1 Ktedonobacteraceae bacterium
TATGGCAGCGAACGAGCACGCTACGATGCCCGCACGCATCGACACGATCACGCGTGCTGTACTGCGTGCGGTGCGCTGTTGGATGTGCCAGTAGAGATTGATCTGCCGCGTGAGGCGCTGGAGCAAGCGGCGCGTGCCACAGGCATCGAGATGGGTTCGCACGAAGTACGTATTTATGGGCGTTGTCAGCGTTGTCAGGCGAGGAGCAAGGCATGAGCACAGACAAAGACACCGATAAGATAGAGATCCAGGGTGGTGCACCCAGCAATGGAATCGCGGGCGTGCAACCTTTACAGGAGGCCACTAAACACGACCTGATCGCGGCTCTTAACCAGAATTGGCAGCGCGAGATCGAGGGTATGCGCACGTACCAGGATCTTGCCGCACGCGAGAAGGATCAGGCGCGGCACAATGTGCTGCTCAAACTGGCTGAGGCTGAGGAACGTCACGCACAAAAGTGGATGCTCAAGCTAGCTGAGTTAGGTGCGCCTGCGCCACAAGAGAAACGCACCCTGAGTACCAAACTGAAAAGCTGGACGCGTCGTCAAGTTGGTACTGAGGCCGCACTACGCCATATGGAGGGCGAAGAGGATCGCGATATTGCACGCTACGAAGCCCAGGCACGGAGTATCAACGATAGTGAGGCCCAGAGTATACTGCGTGAGGTGCGCCGTGAGGAAGAGAGCCATGGACGCGTGATCCGTGAAATCATCAGCCCCATCGGTCCCCAGGGTATGCTCGATGTGATGTTGCGGCGCGAACGCTGGCACAAACGCGGCGGTGGCTGGCTGGGCGACGCGATCTACGGCGCGAATGATGGTCTTGGCGCGGTCTTCGGTATTGTTAGCGGCGTAGCTGGGGCCACAGGCGCAGCAGGTGCGGCTGGCAGCCATCTTGTGCTGATTAGTGGTCTAGCGGGCATGCTGGCTAGTGCTCTCTCGATGGGTTCTGGCGCGTATCTAGCCACCAAGAGCCAACGTGAGATCTACGAGGCCGAGATCGAACGCGAACGTGGCGAGATCGCTGAAGATCCCGAAGAAGAACGTGAAGAACTCTCGCTGATGTACCAGTTGAAGGGTTTTACCGAAACAGAGGCTAGCTTGCTAGCCAGCCGTCTCTCGGAGAAGCCGGAGCAGTTCTTGCGTACAATGGCCCATGAAGAGTTGGGTCTCTCAGAAGCGAGTTTTCCCAATCCGTGGGTTTCGGCCACTTCGGCAATGATCTCCACCGCTCTGGGTGCGTTCATTCCAATTATTCCCTTCTTCTTTATGCAGGGCATCTCGGCGATTATAGCCGCAGCCGCGATCAGCCTGGTGGCTCACTTCGCGGTAGGTGCGGCCAAAACGCTGGTCACTGGGCGCTCGTGGTTTCATAGCGGCATGGAAATGACTATGGTTGGCGCTATTGAGGCGGTGATTACATACGTGTTGGGTGTGGCTTTTAGTCGCATTTAGGGGTGTTTCCTACTCTCTAATAATGTTGCATGTATGGCTGCAAATGCGACGCACTTGCAGCCATACATGCAACATTATTAGAGAGTTTCGCGCAGTTTGAAACGTTGGATTTTGCCTGTGGCGGTTTTGGGTAGTTCGGCCACGAATTCGATCCAGCGTGGATATTTAAAGGGCGCGAGACGTTCTTTGACGAAGGTTTTGAGTTCGTTAGCTAGCGTCTCGTTGGGTTCGTAGTCGGAATTGAGCACGACATAGGCTCTGGGCTTGATCAGTTCGCCTGCATCCATAGCCCCAACAACAGCACATTCGAGTACGGCGGGATGGATAATCAGCGCGGCCTCGACCTCGACGGGCGAAACCCACTGACCACTGACCTTGAGCATGTCGTCCGAGCGCCCGGCATACCAGAAATAGCCGTCAGTATCCTGGGAGAATTTGTCGCCGGTGGAGATCCAGTGGCCGGTAATAGTGTCTTTGCTCTTCTCGTGCTTATTCCAGTACTGGGCGGCGATGCTATCCCCACGGATGAGCAAATTGCCAATCTCGCCCTGTTGTACAGCGTGACCATGTTCGTCGGTAATCAGAGCCTCGTAGCCAGGCACAAGCATGCCAGTGCTGCCGGGACGAATCTCGCCAGGCCGGTTGCTGATGAAGATATGCAGGATCTCGGTGCTGCCGATACCATCGAGAATGTCTACGTGAAATTTGTCCTGCCAGCGTCGCAGCAGGTCGCCTGGTAGCGATTCTCCAGCGGAGACGCAGACACGCACAGAAGAGAAGTCGAAGCGTTTCTCAGCGTCGGGTAGGGCGAGCATGTTGGCATAAAGCGTCGGTACGCCGAAGAAAATGGTTGGGCGAGACTGCTGAATAACGTTGAACATGTCTTCAGCTAGCGGCCTACCAGGGTACTGGACCGCGCTGGCTCCTACGCTGAAAGGGAAGTAGAGATTGTTGCCAAGTCCGTACGTAAAGTAGAGCTTGGCTGCGGAGAAGGTGATGTCGCTTTCCTGAATGTTGAGAATATTTTTGGCATAGTACGCAGTGCAGTAGCTCATATCGTGGTGCAGGTGGACGCAGCCCTTGGGAAAACCAGTACTGCCGGAACTATAGGCCCAAAAGGCGCTGTCGTCTTTGGATGTCTCTGCCGCTTCCAATTGTGCTGAGGCTTTGCCCACCCATCGCTCGAAATCGTGCAAGGTTGCGCTTTCTGCCTGACCCGCGTGTGTTAGCCCAACCACAACAATGTGACGCAAATACTTCAATTCGGGCAGGATACTTTGCACAATTGGCCAGACCTCGGCAGAGATAAGCAGGACTTTGGCGCGGCTGTCATTGAGCATGTAGACATAATCATTGGGACGGAGCGAGGTATTGAGCGCGACTGGCACCGCTCCAATTTTCATGCCCCCGAAAAAGGCAGCGGCCCATTCTGGCGAGTCGAGCAGAAGCAGGGCTACGCGTTGCTCCATTTCGATACCGAGGTCGCGCAAACCGTTGCCCACGCGGTTAGCGAGTTCGGCTATGTAGGTGTAGGTATAGGTCTGGCCCTGATAGTGAATAGCTGGTCGAGCGCCGCGCCCGTCCAGGAGATTGTGGTCCAGGAACGCATTGGCAGCGTTAAACTGGTCGGGTAGAACGATCTGAGGAATACTGAGCATCGATGCACCTCTTTTTCTGAACCGCCAACCCTGGCGGATACATAAATCGACATTGATCGTTGTGATTCTCCGTCTTGTCTCGAAAACCCTTGCTCTATTCTACCTCAAAACCCGCCCACATACGAGCACTGGGGCTATTCTAAACCCAGATGTAAGAGAAATTCTTTGTTGCCATCCCGTCCGTGAATGGGCGATTCGGTCACACCCCGCACGTGCAAAGCAGTATGTTCAGGTATCCACGTCTGGATCTCGTTGAGCACGCGTTCGTGAACGGCGGGATCACGGATCACGCCGCTGCCACGGTCCACCTCAGCTTTGCCTGCCTCGAACTGAGGCTTGAGCAGGGCAACAATCCACACGTTCGGCTCCAATAGAGGCACGATGGGCGGCAGGACCAGACGCAGCGAGATAAACGAGACATCGATGACGACGCACTGAATCATCTCTGGCAGCGCGGTGACATGGCGAATGTTGGTCTGTTCCATGACGACCACACGCGGGTCATTGCGTAGGGTCCAGGCTAGTTGGGCACGACCAACGTCGAGAGCATAGACCTTGCTGGCCCCGTTGCGCAGCAGGCAATCGGTAAAGCCGCCGGTAGAGGCTCCCACATCCAGCGCAACAAGCCCCTCCGGTTTGAGATCGAAAGTAGACAGAGCCTTTTCCAACTTGAGGCCACCACGGCTGACATATTTTAGCTCGTCGGGTGTATCGGCTAGATGGCACTCGGCCTCCAACAAGATCAGTGTACCCGGTTTATCGACCATCTTTGTGCCGACAAAGACCTGGCCTGCCATGATGAGCGCACGGGCACGTTCTCGGCTGGGAGCCAACTCACGTCGTACCAGTGCTACGTCCAGACGTTCTTTTTTCGCTACCATATGAGGTATGTATTACTCTCTCGTTATTGCTTGATAGTGATAAGGCAAAGCTCCAGCCCCAACCAAGCCCGTATTTGCGCCAAACTGGGCTGGTATGATGCGTGTCTCCGCCATATTTGCACGCATTGTACGTTCTTGTACGATGCGCATGGCTGGTTCGACCAGCATAGACCCCATTTGCATGACACCGCCGCCGAGAATGATGCGTTCAGGGCTGAAGATGTGCAGAATGTTCACCAGACCGACACCCAGAGCTTCAGCAGCTAGGGTGATGATGGCCCGCGCTAGGGGAATGCCCGCCTCAGCAGCCCGCGCAACGGTTTGGGCGGTTACATGTAAGTCCTCAGTCAGTGGGATGCTCACATGCTCGTTTACATCCAAAGGTTGTGTGTTGAGATCCTGATGGGGCAACGCGCCTTTATCGGGGATCGTGCTGGTATGTTCCAGCATCGTGCGGGCAAAAGCCAGCAGCTCCGCGCCCTGGCCGTTGGCAATCGCCTCGTTGGCCTTGCGGGCAATCGCGGTACCGGAGGCCAGGGCTTCCAGGCAGCCAATATTGCCGCAGGGGCAGCGTTCGCCTCGCCAATCGATGGTGATATGTCCCAGTTCTCCCGCACTGCCGTTCGTGCCTTCCAGCAGCTTGCCATCGACGATCACACCGCCGCCGATGCCAGTGCTGACAGTTAGGTAGACCATGTTCCGGCTGCCCTGGCCAGCGCCAAAAAGATACTCACCCAGCGCGGCTGCGTTCGCGTCGTTTTCAACAAAAACTGGTTTATGATACTGCTCTTGCAGGATAGTGCGCAGGGGCACATTCGTCCACGTGGGCAGATTGGGAGGCGCGTAGATCGTGCCTGTGCGGTTGTCCAGCGGCCCTGGCAAAGCCACGCCAATGCCAGCAATCGCATTCAGATCTACCCCAGCTTCATCCAATGCCTGCTGTACAGTTGCAAAGATACGCGGCAAAACGCGCTCAGGTGTGGGGTTCTCGCCCGTCAGTGTGGCGGCGCGGGCAAGCATATGTGCCCCTTGCAAAATAGCTGCACGAATCTGCGTGCCGCCAAGATCAATGCCTATAACCAGTGGCATCTGTGTACTTCCATCTACACTCATCTCTTCTATCCTTAGTATTTTCTCTTTGTTCCTTGTTCTATCAAGGTAGGTCTACTTCATCTTGATCTTATCATACATACGCTAGTCCCCACCCTAAAGATTGTAAATAATCCAAATAATGGTTCTAGTAACGAAATATATAAAATAAAATTCGTTACTAGAACCATTATTTGGATGAGAAAGGCATAAACCATTACATGCTCAGCAGACACTATGCCCGGCGTGGTAGCGTTGCTACAAACGTGCCCGTTACCTTTACGTCGCCGCTCTGGTCGGCGGCCTGCACTTTGCCCGCGACGCGTCCTTCACCGTTTTCCTCGTATTTCTCGGTGATTGTGCCTGTGCAGGTAATCTCGTCATCCAGGTGCGTCATACCCTTGAAACGCACTCCAAACTTTTTTAACGTCTGTGGCCCAACATAATCGCTGAGCATCTGTCCCACAAAACCCATAATTAGCATGCCGTGTGCGATAATGCCACCAGTACCAATCATTTCACCAATCTTGGCATCGGTATGCAGCGGGTTAAAATCGCCCGAAGCGCCCGCGTACCTCACCAGTTGCAGGTGCGTGACTGGTGCCGTCACCAACTTGGGAATCTCATCCCCCACCTGTACATCTTCAAAATAGACTCTCGCTGGAACTGTGGTTTTACTCATGCGTCTACTCTCCTTTATTGTTCGTATTACCCGCGTATCACAACGGTCTGCCGCGCCTTCAGCACCTCATGCCCTGCTTGGTTGGTGTACTTGATCTCCAATGTGACGATATCCATTGAAGAGCCATCCTTGCCCTGACGCGACTTGCCCTCGGCTACCGTCATAACGCCTGTCAGCACGTCACCTGGATAGATCGGGGCCACGTACTCATACTCTTCTTCCCCGTGTAAAATACGCATGACGCTCAGGCCCAGACCTATTAACTGGCCCACAACCTCTGTATTGCCCCAAAAACCAAAGGTCGTTGGCGATGTTGGGAACATCGGCACATCGGTGTAACCGGCTTCTTGCGCGGCTGCTTGGCTATGATATATCTCGTTTGTATCCCCAATTGCTCGCGCTAGTTCGTGGATTTTGCAACGCGCTACCTCGATAGTAAAGGGGGGAAAGCTTTGGCCTACCTTGCTCGTGTCAAACATGTTGCGCAACAATCCTTTCTGACCAACCAGGTGAGGCTGCTCATACAGCGCATTGTTGTCCCCTGGCTAGCGCACAATGTACTTGTGTATGGATAGTATCTGGCGTGCAACGCTGCTATGTCAAGCATTTTTTCATTCTATGCATACGGTTGAGTTGTGTGCGAAAATAGTGCACTGTTTTCGCACACAACTCAACCGTATTTATGGGGGAGATTTTCCTATAGTGGGAAGAAATCAGCGGCGGATGTCTGTTGTTAATTGGTAGAGTAGCAATCTATAAATTGAGAGGATGCACCACTATGGAACGTGCCAACGAAGAGATCATTAGCCATATGAATGCCACCCGTAAAGGATCAGTTTGGGAGGTGCTCAACATCACACTTGTCTCAGCAGATAAAGACAAAGTTATTGCGAGCATGCCTATTGGCCCCAATCATCGCCAGCAGCTTGGCTATCTGCATGGCGGCATCTCCATCACTTTGGCTGAATCAATTGCGTCTTTGGGCAGCGTGCTCAACATCGATGCTAGCCGCCAAACGGCTTTTGGGCTGGAAATCAACGCCAGCCACCTGCGCTCGAAACGTGAAGGGACGCTGACTGGTATCGCCACGCCCATTCGCCTTGGCCGCACCACCCATGTCTGGGATGTACGCATCATCGATGAGGACGACAAGCTCGTCTGTATTTCGCGCTGCACCATCGCGATTGTGGATCGTCCGCCCGAAAACGGCAGCCCCCTCACTGCTAATCGGGCATAAAGACGCCAGCATACTGAGCAAACATGGTACACTATAATCACGTTATCAACGAACAAAGGAGCTATTATTTATGCCTATTTCCATTGTTGTCCACGGCGGGGCTGGGGACATCGCTGCTGATTATTATGACATCGCACGTCAGGGTTGCCAGGAGGCCGCGCTTGTTGGATGGCGCGTGCTCCAAGCTGGTGGGAGCGCCCTCGACGCGGTAGAGGCTGCTGTGCGCGTTCTTGAAGATAATCCCGCGTACAATGCTGGTACTGGGGCTTGTCTGAGCATCGAGGGCAATATCGAACTCGACGCTGGGATTATGGATGGGCGCACGCTCAACCTCGGCGCGATAGCTGGCGTCGAGCTGATCAAGAATCCGATCTCCCTGGCACGCCAGGTTTTGGCCAGCCAGCATGTGATGCTCCTTGGTCGTGGGGCTGAGCAGTTCGCCGCCGAACACGGCATTCTTCAGTGTGAGTTTGAGGAGCTACTCACCGCCCGCCAGTACGCACGCTGGAAAGCGTATTTGCACACGCGTGGCGTCACCTTTGAAGACGAGCCACACATCGTTCGTGAAAACGAGCCAAGTATGATTCGCCGTGAGGTGAGTGTTTTGCCTGCTCGCGGGGAAGAGCAGAAGCATGGAACAGTCGGCGCGGTTGCAGTCGATAGCACGGGGGCCATCGCTGCCGCAACCTCTACCGGGGGCATCCACAACAAGTATCCTGGCCGTGTGGGTGACTCGCCTTTGGTTGGGTGTGGCTTCTACGCTGACGAGTTGGCCGGGGTTTCCTGCACCGGCGATGGCGAAGACTTTGTGCGCCTGATGATTGCGAAACGTGCCACCGATTACGTGGCTCAGGGTCTCAGCGCCAGCGAAGCTGCCAAAGCTGCTATCGCCTTCCTGGGTGCCAAAGCTACCGGCACTGGCGGCCTGATCCTGGTCGATGCCAGCGGTGGCGTTGGCTTCGCCTGGAACACCCAGCACCTGGCTCATGCCTATATGACCGAGGGAATGGATGAGCCTGTAGCTCGCATCTAACATCCTATGTACAGAGTTGAGCGGTGTATGCCAGATGAAATCTATTTCTCTGGCATACACCGCTCAACTCTGTACATATTCTCTAATGGATCAGTACGTGCCCCAATAAATAGCCTACGGTGAAGAAGATGCCAAAGGCCAACAAACCCAGTAAGAGAAGCATCACCACTGGCGAAGTCTTTTTCTGTGTGCCAGGAGTAGGTAGGTAGTCAGATTGTCGGCCAGCTACGTTTAAAGATGCATTTGTTTCCCTTGGCGTAGCGGATACCAGATCTAACGCGGGCAGTTTGCCACTATACGACGAGAGGCTGCGGGCGCGGCTCCCACCCTCTCGACCTGGGAGAGATGAGCCTAGTTTTCCCGCACCTGCTGGTGCGTACTGGCGTAGCAGTGGTTCTTCAAATTGGTAGTTTGTAACTGGGACAGGTAGCGCTGGCTCCAACACTTCGGCCAGGGTTTTTAACTGCGTATAGAGGGCTTCTGGTGTGTTGATATTCTGTGGATGTTGGCGTACTATGGCACGCGCAAGCGTCTCACAGAGTTCTGGCGGTGTATTGCGTGAGAAACGCAAACGCTCATCTGGCGGCAATTCCTGCGAACCTGTTAACAACTGATAGAGCAGCAAACCGACTGCGCGTGTGTCGTCTGCTCTACGTGCCTCGCTCTGCTGGCCTGGCGGCAACTCTGTCTCCAAAAAGGCGATACCTTCTCCCCCAAGCATACTCCACTTCTCAAAATAGGCCAAGTTTGTTGGCAAGGCGAAACCATTGAGCCGCGCCACGCCATAGTGGTCGCGGATCAGCGCGGCGGGCGTCAAGTCCCCATGACAGACGCGCCGCGACGAGCTTCCTGCATACATCAACGCCTGACAGATCTGCCATCCCATCTCGGCGATTTCATAGGGACTGAGTTGGCTTTTCACCAGGGTGGCAAAGTTTTCGCCCTCGACATACTCCTGGACCACATACAGGGCTTCCGGCTCAATCACCAGGTCATAGAGGCCAATAATATGTGCATGGGAAAAATTTGCCGTCATCTTCAGGGCCATTTTATAGGCCATGACATGAGGAGCCAGCACCGATTTCACAGCCACAGCGCGTTGTAAACGCTGGTCTGTGCCCTGATAGGCACAGCAGAAGGCTGTCTGCTTAATCAGGCGTTGTAGCAGGTAACGCCCATGAATAACCCGACCTGTTTCCACGGTTTGCCTCTTGAGAATGTTATACGTCCTGGAGCGCCAAGGTGATCGCCCCTACAATGTTCGCTTCCGAACCAAGCTTGCCCTGTACAATCCGTACGGATTCGCTGGCTTCTTTCAAGCAGAGATCGTGCAGACGCGCCTGTAATGGTGCTATCAACAAATCACCCGCTTGCGCCACCGGTCCACCAAGAATAATCACGCCTGGATTCATCAGGTGAACAATGTTCGCCAGGGCTATGCCTAGATAGGTCTCCACCTCTTCCACAACTTGCTGTGCGACTGGATCGCCCTGTGCCGCTAACTGGAATACCTGTGCCGCTGTCATTTGCTCTGCTGATGTGCCTGTGAGCTTGCGCTTCCCGGTTGGCGGATGTTTGCTTGAGAGATCAATCATTCTATGGACAATCGCTGGCGCGGACGCAATCGCCTCCAGATGCCCAAAGCCGCCACACGAGCACTTTGGCCCATGTTCTTTCACCAGCATATGCCCAATCTCGCCTGCAGTAGACGAAGCGCCATGATAGATCCGGCCATTCACCACCAACCCGCCACCGATGCCTCGACCCAACCCGATATAGAGTACGACCCGCTCACCCATGTGGTTGCCGTGCGTGTTGCCACCAAGTACACCAGATTGTACCTCGGCCAAAGCTGCCGCATTCGCATTGTTATCTATTATACAAGGAACTTCAAGCTTCTCAGCCATATAGTCCTGGAGTGGGAAATTATTCCATTCGTGTGCGTGATGTAACCTGCGCACAACTCCTTGCCGGGCATCCACCAGTCCGCCGATAGCCACGCCCACGCGCAAGATTCGCCCATCTTGCAAACGTTCAGGAGCAGTTATCTCGTCCACCATTTCATCTATGAGCTTCAATACGCTCTGTGTATCCGGCACATAGTCCAGTGGACGGCGGACGGTGTGTAGGACTTTTCCTGCTAGGTTAGCCAGCGCGACAGTTTGGCGTGAGCCACTCCCACTGATCTCTATGCCCACCACATAGCCTGTCGCAGCCAACAACTTGCCAGTTGTTCGCGTTGTCATCAGGGAACCAGATTGCTTCCTTGGTACAGATGACTCTTCCGAATATCCAGGAACGCTCGATGTAGCCATGTTGCAGTCTCCTTCTTTGTGATACTCGTTACACGCACTATCGTTTCAGTCGCCGAAGGAAGCGGGAAAATTCTAGTCAAACCGATCTATTCTACGTACAGAGATGGGTTGTAGCGATGTCAGTATATCATATCGCACATAAAGAGGCCAATTTTTCTGCTGTTCGGGTTTTC
>JBDTBU010000110.1:0-4944 GCA_039923935.1 Ktedonobacteraceae bacterium
GCAGATCAGATGGCGTGTAAAAGGGTTCGTACTCGTCTGCAACGCTGCAACAATGTCCGAAACCTCTGCTTCGTTTCGTATCTGATAGACAAAAGACCACACATTTTTGGTCGGTTTCTCTAGCAGATAAATAATCTCTGCCGCATTCATAGACATTTGATCTCCTCAGTTGCTCTTGCTATCCAGATTGCTTTTCAACCTGAAACAATCCCTTGCACCTGCTTAGAGAGTTTACCATAAACACGATTGAACCTCACGCAGCACACTAATTTTAAGCATGTGGAAATATCTAACAAAAGCAATCTTTGACATTATGTCAATAACATAAACAGACACTCTAGCGTTTTTTAGCTCTAGAGTGTCTGTTTATGTTTACAGATTATGGCAGCGAAATTACTACCTCTACCCTATAATAAAAGCAGCTCATACAAACGCCACTCAGGATCAAATTGAAACGGCGCTAGCGGCCTATCACCCGAAACACCACTATACCTGAGCACGCGTGAGTTTTTGCCATCGACGAGAAACCAACAATCGTGACGTTCGCTATATTGGGCGTCTTGCACCCAGTCCGTCTCAGCCTGGATCTCCAGCAGCACACGCCCACGCTCGTTCTCCAGACTGACCATCAGTGCCCGACCATGACCTGTATCGGCGACGGTGAAGTGTTGCGCGTCCAGCACACGTACAGCGTGCGGATGGTCAAGTCCTGCTAGCACGCGCTGCCAGGCTCCGCTAGCACGATCAATGACAATAACCATGCCCTGGTGAAAGAGTGTCGCCAGAATGTGCCCGTCCGGCAACTCTGCCGCAGAATTGACATGCGTGGTCTGTTCCAACGTCCCGTACTTGACCCCACGATGGTCAGCGTCCTTCTCCAATGCACGCAGCTCGCCAGTCGGGGTCAGTTCAAAGCCGTGCTCGACGGCCCACCAATCCCAGAGCAACTGGCCCTGTTCGTCAAACTCCGCCAACACATCCACGCCGCTACTAGCTACCAGATAACCACGGTGCGTACGCGCAAGCGAGTGCAGCACATTAAACGATGACAGGCTGACAGCATCCTCCTTGGTAGCAGAGAGGTCAGGCGACACCTCATGAATGGTTGAAGCAGCAGCCACGAAGATGCCCTGTGCGGACCGGATCATCCCAGCAGGTGAGAGCAGCTCAAGCGCACGCTGCGGCTGCCCGTTCTCGTCGAGTAAGCACAGCAGGCCGGTCTTGCCCCCATTAGGCTTCTGAAAACTGCCCAGGACCGTCACCGGGCAAGCGATCTCCTCGCGAGACTTCTCCCAATGTTGTTTTAAAAGCGAGTGCTGCGTTGAAATGCAGCTAAGAAGCATGTTCATACCCTAGGTTATCCTTCTACTGCCTGCAAACGCTCGTGTGGCGAGAACCAGGAGAGAGCAGCACTGAGATCGACGACATGACCAATCACCACTACAGCCGGAGAGTGCAGGCCAGCCACCACCATCCGTTCAGTGATATCCGCCAGTGTGCCTGTGACCTGACGCTGGTGAGCAGTTGTACCCTGCTCGATCACGGCTGCGGGCATCTCGGCAGCCATACCACCACTCAGTAAGCGCTGGCAAATAGCTGGCAATGTAGCCACGCCCATCAAGATCACCAATGTCCCATCGATTTTTGCCAAGGAAGCCCAATCGACCAGCGATGATGCACGCTCTGGCTGTTCGTGGCCGGTGACAATTGTTAGCACGCCAGACTGGCCGCGCTGTGTGACCGGGATACCAGCGTAGGCCGGTACAGCGATGGCCGAGCTAATACCCGGCACGATCTCGAACGCAATCCCCGCCTCAGCCAGTGCCAGCGCTTCTTCACCGCCGCGCCCAAACACGCAGGGGTCGCCGCCCTTCAAGCGCACGACATTGTGCCCCAAGCGGGCCTGCTCGATCAGCAACGCGTTAATCTCCTCCTGGTGCAGAGAACAATGGCCGGTCTGCTTGCCCACAAAGATCAGTTCAGCATGGGTCGATGCCTCGTCCAGCAGTTCAGGATTAGCCAAGCGATCATAGACCACAACATCCGCAGCACGCAAGCAGCGCAGACCCTTCACCGTAATCAGTTCAGGGTCGCCTGGACCTGCTCCCACCAGATACACCCGGCCACGAGCGCCTGCTTCCCTAACGCAGATAGGAAGTTCTGACCCAGTCTGCCACGTCTCCAAATCTCTCTCCGCTAGATTATGCTCCGTGCGTGACATAGCCCTGCTCCTCTCCAAATGCACGTTCCAACTCGCTCGCCGAGACAGTGACGCCATAGGTGTGTAACAACGCTGTGGTTGCCTCCAAAGCTTGGGTGATCTCTCCCTCGCCTAGCAGTGTGAGGATGGATGAGTTCATGAAATTCTGAAAAAAGGTATCTCGCGTGGCGTAAGAGACTCCTTGTTGGCGCAAGTAGGTTCGGGCTAGGGCGGCTAAATCGATGTACGCGCCGTATGCTTGCGGGAAAAACGCTTCGAGTTGTTGGCGAATGCGCTTGGCTAGTGCGGGACTAGCGCCCTCCGTTGAGACTGCTACAGTCAGTTGCCCGCGTCGCAGGATTGAGGGCAGAATAAACGAACAATAGCGCGGTACATCGACGATATTGACTGGTTGGCCGCGCTTCTGGGTCTCGTGCCAGATGGCTTCGATCTGCTGCTCATCGCCAGGGACGGCGACCACCACAAAAGCCCCAGCCAGATCGCCCGGCTCATAACTCTTGCGTATAAGTGTTACCTGCCCCTGTTCAGCCAAAGCCAGTAATGCTGCGCAAAATTCTGCATTGAGCACACTGACCCGCGCACCGCTAGCAACAAGTGCAGCAGCCTTCTCAGCGGCAATACCATCTCCACCAACCACAAGCGCCTGACGTTCGCGAATATCAAGCATGATAGGATAATACTTGGGCATCAGGCATGGACCTCCGCAACGCTATGCGCCTCGGCCACACACCCACGCAAGTACTCAATGCCTACACGATGAGTGAAATCGCCAAAAGTCTCGCTCGGCTGGCGTTCATCGCGCCAGAGCCTCAGCAACGGGCGTAGCGTGGGTGCCAGATCGTTAGTATGGATAAGCTGAGCATAGAGCGTATTCAAGCGCGTATTGGCTTGGTCGCCACCGATGTAAATGTTGTAGACATCCTTGGTGCGCCCCACAAAACCGATATCGCCCATGTACGGACGTGCACAGCCATTAGGACAGCCGGTCATGCGAATACTCACCGGCTCGTTCTCAAGACCCAGGGTCCGCAATTCGTCTTCGATCTGATTGACGACAACAGGCGAGACGCGCTCAGCCTCGGCCAGACCTAGGCCGCAGGTTGGTAGCGATGGACAGGCCATAGCGAAACGCTGCAAGCCGAGCTTGGCTGGATCAGTAACCACGCCATATTCGGCCAGACGCTTTGCCAGTACTCTCCGTTGCGCGGCAGGAACGTTGGTCAACAGGATATTCTGCTGAGCAGTCAGATTCACGCCAAGACAAAACTCCGCTATTACTGCGCGTAAACCCGAACGCAGGCGCAATGTCCCCTCATCTTTGACACGTCCGTTCGTGACGGAAAGGCCAAGATACCAACGTCCATCGCCTTGTGCGTGCCAGCCCAGGTGATCGGCGACACCATCCCAGCTTAACGGGCGTGGGTCTTGGACGCTGCGTCCCAAGCGCTGTTCCAGTTCGGCTCGGAACCAGGCAATGCCACGTTCTTCTACCACATACTTCATACGTGCATGCTTGCGATTGGTGCGATCCCCATAGTCGCGTTGGATCATCACGATGGTCTCGACAACCTCCACAACCTCTTGCGTAGTCACGTAGCAGAACGGCTCGGCTGCGCGGGGATAGGTCTCGGTCTTGCCATGTGTCATGCCCATGCCACCACCGATCAGCACGGTAAAACCCGTCAGATGATCGCCTTCCAGACACGCCACCAAGCCAACATCCTGGGTATAGATATCGACGCAATTATCACCAGGGAAGGCCATGCCAATCTTAAACTTTCGTGGCAGGTAGGTCGGACCATAGATTGGCTCAACCTCTGCCGGCTGACCTGTCTCGACCTGCTCACCATCGATCCAAATCTCGTGATACGCACGGCTACGCGGAGCCAGATGCATGGCCAACGTGTGAACGACCTCATGCGCTTCTGCATGAGCACGGCTAGAGGAAGGCGCGGGACAGGCCATCACGTTACGATTCACATCACCACAAGCGGATAGGGTCGAGATCAGAGATGCGTTGATCTCATGGATCGTCGCGTGCAGGTCGCCCTTGAGTATACCGTGCAGTTGAATACCCTGACGCGTCGTAATACGCAGCGTGCCATTGGCATACCGTCCAGCTATTTCGTCCTGAGCTAGATATTGGTCAGCAGTCAGAATACCGCCAGGAATACGCGAACGCACCATAAATTGATAGGCTTTCTCTTCGCCCGCAGCCTTACGCGTCGTACGCTGATCGCGGTCTTCTTGCTGGTACGTGCCATGAAACTTGAGCAACTGGATCTGTTCTTCAGAAAAACGCGTGCTCTTCTGCTGAAGTTCCTCAACAATCTGTCCGCGCAGATGTCTGCTGCCTTGTTTGATACGCTCAGTCTTGCTGCCCACGCCAGTTCCCAGGTGAAGCAGGTTGTTTTCCTGGTTCTCAGCCATCGCTTTGTGCTCCTTCTCTTCTGCTTGTTTTACCGTTTTGACACAAAAACGCCCTGCAACTTGCACAAATCGCTCTGCACAAGCCTGCTTGCATCGCTGCATTTGTCTCACCTGGAAAAACAGTGATCCGGCCAGGTATGGCGTGCTGGCCCTGAGACTGCGGTGTCTCTTTTTCCGACTATCTGCTCGATCCTGAGCTTACTCAGAAACGAATTATTGACTTAATCGATCAACAAACATAACTACTCTGCTTCTACTATACGGAGAAGTCAGCTATGCTGTCAATCTTTGCT
>JBDTBU010000111.1:0-14421 GCA_039923935.1 Ktedonobacteraceae bacterium
CACAGTTTCTGGTCGAGTTACTTGGCGTATTGTAGCGCATTTTGATAATCGGCGCAAGGGGGTTCGGGGCATATTTTTGGGGGTTAGATTTTTCACCATTCGTCGAGCGAAATAAGGCCGTGGCGGAAGGCAAAGATGGCCGCCTGGGTGCGATCACGAATACCAAGTTTCTGAAAAATCACTGAGAGATAGTTCTTGACGGTCTTTTCGGAATACGCGAGTTGTTCAGCAATCTCTTTATTGCTCATACCCATGGCTACGTAGCGTAGAATGTCCAACTCTTTCTCCGAGAGGTCGCCGAGCGAGGAGCCATCGGTGGCAAGATTGGAGAGGCGGCGAAACTCGCTGACAATCGTGCCGGTTAGCTCTGGTTCGATCAAGACCTGGCCCGCGTGAACTTGGCGAATCGTCGCCGCGAGTGCCTGGGAAGAGGCGGTTTTGAGTAAGTAGCCACGTGCACCACTTTTGATGGCCTGGAGCACCTGCTGGTCCTGACGATGCATGGTGAGCATAATCACGGCGAGCGTGGGAAACTCGTTGGTGAGTTGCTGCGTCACGGCAATCCCATCAACTACAGGCATACTAATATCCATCAGCACAACATCCGGCTGGCGCTGACGCACTTTCTGGATCGCTTCCAAGCCATTGACTGCTTCGTCCACCACGCGCAGATCGGCCTCCAGCGAGAGCAGTTGGCGCAGACCTTCACGCATCAGCGCGTGGTCATCGACCAGCAAAATGCTGATGGTCGCGGTTTCTCTACTTACCACATGAGCAGTTGGCTCCACTCTCTCCTGTTGCGCCGTCACGCACCGTTCTTCCTGGGGACGGTGTGCCTCTGGCTGAGAGCGAATATCCATAGCAACGATAGCATGATGCATATGGTGATCGGGCGGAATACATGAATTGTGTGGCACAAACAACTCCTACCGTTCTCTACTAAGCTCCTGTCAGGCGCTGATTTGTCGAGAACCGACGCGTGTGATTTAATGGAACGGTCCTCTCTGTAGTATGAGCAACCAGACAAAGTAAAACATCACTCAGATGGGGGATTTTTTATGTGGGCTGAGGAAAAAGAGAGGCAAGACCCGCTTTGAGGCGAGGATACATGAGAAAAACAGAAATAGATATGTCTAAGGCTCCATGAAAAGGATGGGTATGAGTACAGCATCACTGGCAACAGACCTCTACGCTGAGGTTCAGGGGCGTTTCGTCGGGTTCGATGATCCCGCGCACGGTTGGGAACATGTGCGACGCGTTTATAATTTGGCACTGCGGATTGCTGAAGAGGAAGGGGCGGATACGCTGATTACTGGGGCGGCGGCGCTATTACACGATATCGGGCGTCTGGTCCACAAAAAAGGCGTGCATCACGCTGAACTTTCGGTTGAGGAGAGCCGACAGATCCTCGCACGTTATCCGCTAGAGCCTGAGCAGGTCGAGGCAATTCTACACGCCATCGTGGCCCACAGCTTTAGCCAGGGCGTCGAGCCACGCACACTAGAGGCCCGCGTACTGCGTGATGCGGACCGTCTGGATGCTCTGGGCGCGATTGGCATTATGCGCTGGGCGATTACCGGCACAATGAAACGCAAACCGCAAACGCTCAGCTATCATCCCGACGATCCCTTTGGCAAACAACATGAACTGGATGACCGGCTGTATAGGCTCGATCACTTCTACACTAAGCTCCTCAAACTAGAGGACGGGATGTACACAGCGACGGGCCGCATGCTTGCACAACAACGTACCGCCTATATGCGCGACTACCTCCAGCAGTTCAAGACTGAGTTGGGGTGAGAGCCGCTTTGATATCCGCCAGTTGTTGAGCGTGCTGCTGATCGTGCTGGGGCAGAATGTTCACCAATTGGTAGAACTTGAGTTGGCCCCAGTGTGGATGGCGAAACGGGTGCTCCCAGGCTTCGGCAGGCTGCGTACTGAGATACTCGAACAGATCCTCGCGACGCGCAGCCATGCCAGCCAGAACAGCTTCGAGCGAAACTGGCGCTTCAGATGCACGCGTCTGGCGCGGAGCTTCCTCTTCGGGCGCACCAATCAGCGGGTTCTCATCGCTCAGGATTGTACGCAACTGGTTGAGGAACAGCGCATCGGCCACATAGATATGCTGCGCGATTTCAAGTGCCGACCACTCGTCTGGTGCGGGTGCGAGCGTCAGTTCAGCGTGCTCAAACTTCGCCAACCGACTTATCAATTCGATACGCGCAGATACCATCTTGGGACGAACTCTTTCAAATGGATTTTCTAGCGTTGCCATAATACTTCTCCTACACTTCCTGTGACACAAAAGGGCGAATATGCCCTCTCTCTATCAGGCTTCTTTTTTAACAAGTTGGCTATATAAGCGCTCCAATTCTTCCTGGTTACTGAAATGGAGTACCAGCGTGCCTTTGCCTTTGGTATTATACTTCAGATCGACCTTGACCGTTAGAGCATCGCGGAACTGTGTCTCCAAATCGGCGAGATCGGCGGAACGGCGCGGTGGTGGCGCAGTGACAGCCAGCACCTCTTCGGCAACATCCTCGACGTGTGCAACGGCTTTGATACGTGCAGCCAGTTCCTCTGCTTGGCGCACGTTCAGCTTGAGTGTGACGATTTTGCCCATAGCTGCGATCTGATCCTCTTCGCGTGAAATACCCACCAGCGCTCGCGCATGGCCCTCGGTAAAGTTCTCATACTGATTGATCAGCGCCTCGCGAATTTTAGGGGCAAGCTGCAAGAGACGCAGCGAGTTGGTAATGGTTGAGCGGTCCTTGCCCACCTGTTTCGCCACCTGCTCTTGCGTCAAGCCAAACTCAGAGACCAGCGCATGATAGGCCAGCGCCTCTTCGATGGGGTTGAGATCCTCGCGCTGGATATTTTCGATCAGGGCTAGTTCCAACATCTCCAGCGGTGTCACTTCTTTCACCACCACCGGCACTTCGCTCAGGCCAGCGATGCGCGAGGCACGCCAGCGCCGTTCGCCCGCGATGATCTGGTACGTCACAACATCGGTATTCGCAAAAGTAGAGGGCGCAGACCCGTCGTTGAACCAATTGTCGCCGGATGGAGGACTGGTGGGCTGTGCCTCGCTGGGCAGTGAATCCAGGCGTGTGACTATCAAGGGTTGGATGAGACCATGCTCTTTGATCGAGGCACTCAGTTCAAGCAGATGGGGATCGTCGTCGCGGAAAAGCTTACGTGGCTGGTGCGGATTAGGGATAATATGCTCCAGCGCAACCTTCAAGATATCCTGCTCACTCCCCACACGCGAAGGTTGGTGAGAGGCCATCACTTCTGAAGCGCCAGAGATCAACGCATCCAGGCCACGTCCCAAACCAAATTTTTGTTTAGCCACGCGCAATTACCTCCTCAGCCAAGGTGCGATAGGAAGTCGCGCCCGCAGACGCCGCGTCATAATCGAGAATCGCTTGACCAAAGCTGGGAGCCTCGCTCAAGCGCACATTGCGGTTAATAATTGTCTGAAACACCTCGTTGGGAAAATGGTCACGCACCTCGCGCACAATTTCGCCAGCTAAACGCGTGCGGGGATCGAACATCGTCAGCACCACTCCGGCAATATAGAGTTGAGGATTCAACTTATTTTTCACAATCTGGATTGTATTCAACAGATGGGTCAACCCTTCCAGGGCGAGATACTCGCATTGGATGGGGATAATCAGGCCATCGGCGGCCACCAACGCATTAATCGTGAGCAAACCCAACGAGGGCGGGCAGTCAATAATAATGTAATCGCAACGGTCGCGAATAGGCTTGAGAGCCTGACTCAGGCGATACTCACGGGCAAGTGCACCGACCAACTCAACCTCGGCAGCCGCCAGATCAACGGTACAGGGAGCAACGACGAGTTCGCGCCGACTCGATGGCACGATTACATCAAAAATCGAGATTGTATCCTCTTCCTGGACAAGCAAATCGTAAAGGGTGTGGGCCTTGAGGCTCTTGGATACCCCAATTCCACTGGTCGCATTCGCCTGAGGGTCCATATCAATGAGCAAGACCTTTCGGCCTGCTGCCGCGAGGTATGTAGCAAGATTGATAGCGGTGGTGGTTTTGCCAACGCCCCCCTTCTGGTTTGTGATCGCATATACTTTTGACACAGGCCGCTTCCATACCTTTCATCTGACCGCATACCAGGCCAGGCTATGTGACTGCGTGACTACGCAGTAGTGAGTTTGCTGCATCGAAAACTCGCAATTCAAATGAACTCGTGGGTTCGTTTGTTGAGATCATTGTAGCAAATGCATCAGAGAGAAGCAACTGGTGAGATCACCGCGCCCTCCAAACGTAGTTAGAAGAAAGAGCATGAACTGGACAGGTCGCGTAGACAGAACTTGCTGTGAGCGCAAAATACATGCTATGCTGTCGATATATTATAAAGGAACGCCATTCATCGCTCCCAATTGAGAGGCGCGTAAACAACCTATCGAGCTGAGCGATACACCACACAGAGGACTGAGCTTATGCAGTACATGCCACAACCAGACGATGTTTTAAAAGGCGCAAAAGAGCGGGCCACATCCCATGTCACCTTGATGCAACGTTTTCAACCACTGTTTCAAGACGGCGAGCAGGATTTGACCATCACAAGCCTAGGCGAATATCTCTTGCCCTTTTTCCTAGCTGCGGTAGAAGCCTGTTGGCTCAATGGGGTCTTGATTGGGCTGGCTAGCCTCAAACTTCTGGACTCGAATGTGGCACTCTTGCCCTTCTGGGGAACGCCCCTGCTGCTGCTCGGTTCCATCTGGCTGTTCCGGCGTGCCCTGCAAAAAGAAACCAGTGCACAGACGGGTGACGCAGAGGATGGTTCGCAAAGCTTACTCCAGATCCCTGGCCTGCGCCTAATGTTCGGGCTGATCGGCTTGCTGACACTCTTTTTAATCTGGCTCCAAATCTACTCTGCCAGCGCCTTTCTGTTTGATCCCAACTGGTTATTAGCCTTTGTCGGGGATATACTCGCACTCAACATGCATTTCTATCAAGCCCTGTTTATCGTAGGTTTTGCTATCGGCCTCTGTTGGTGGGGGATGCGCGTAGCTCAGATCACCGTTGAACCGGGCATGGTTTTCAAGCAGATCTGGATAGGCTTGCTGGTCTTCCTGGTGGCTATTCTCCTGCGTGCAAATCATGCCAGTACGGGTGGTAATGCTGACGATGTGATCCTGCTTTTGCTCATTCCGATCTTCCTCTATCTCGCGCTCTCAACTCATGCCCTGGCGCGGGTCTCGTGGATCAGACGCGATCACCCCTTTGGCTTGCAAGGCAGCGTGATGGCTCAAGAGCGAGCAATGCTGAGCGTGATTGCGCTGGTGGGACTGGTTCTGTTGGTGCTCACAATCATCGGCGGCAGCCTTTTCAGCCCGACTTTTTTCAATGCGTGGCAACCTATCTGGCAAGCGATTAGTACAGCCTACGATTGGCTGACCACGCTCTTCAGCCAGTTTGCCGCATTTATCATCACCCCCTTTATCTGGTTGGCGACTTGGTGGTTCTCGCTTTTCCCCAATAAATTCCCAACCATTCGCACACAACAACGCGTCGCGGGAAATCCCAAACACCTGCTACAGCTTGGTGCAACATCCCCAGGTATTGTAACCGCTACCAAAATCCTGGTACCCTTGTTGATTTTGCTGGCACTCATTCTGCTGGTACGCTGGGCCTTGCGCAAACGCAAACGGGTGCGCGTTTCGCTCAATCGACACGGCGGGGATGTTCATGAGAGTGTTTGGTCGTGGAGACTCTTCTGGGGCCAGTTGCGAGGGGTGCTCCAAGCATTTCTTGCGCGGCTCTTTCCCAAACGTGCGAGCAGCGAGGATGCCCAGCAACGTGAGGATCTCGCAACGCCTCCATCTGCGCGTACGATTCGCCAAATCTATCGTGCACTTCTCAAAAAGTCAGCCTCACGCGGCCAGATCCGCAAACGCGACGAGACGCCGTACGAATTCCAGGCCCGTCTGAACCAGCACGAACCCCAGAACGAGCCGCAACTGGGTATGCTGACCGAAGCCTATGCCCTAACACGCTACGGTGGTGGCGTGCCCAGCGAACACGAACTGGCGACCATCCGTCAGTTCTGGAACGAGCTAGAACAGAAATGGGAAGTTGCCTCAAGCTAACAGGATTAAGCATACAAAAAGAGAGCAGTAGCACGATCACTGCTCTCTTTTTGTATGCATGGTGTAACTTTTTCAGGCAAATAGGGGATATAGTCATCAATGGATATCTCGCCATTATGAAGGATGAGCAACAGCGTAAGGAAGTTATCTGTAGATTTTTAGATACTTGATTAAGACGGGATCGCTCCCTGCACAACGCGATACTGATGCGCTTTCTCAAGAATCTCCGGGGGGAAACCAGCGAAGTCGGTGGTGGTCATTAGGACTTGTTGGTGGTGGAGCACCTGGCGCAATAAATAGGCGCGACGGTGCAGGTCCAGTTCGCTGAACACATCGTCAAGGAGCAGGATTGGTTCTTCGCCAGTGACGCGATGCATGTACGCGAGTTCTGCGAGTTTGGCAGAGAGGGCAACGGTGCGCTGCTGGCCGCGTGAGCCGTAGGAGAGCATGTTCACGCCGTTGACCAGAAATTCCAGATCGTCGCGGTGTGGTCCCAGCAAACAGACCCCCTGATGAATCTCGCGGCGGCGTGCCTCACGCAGTTGCACGCGGTAATTTTCCAGGGCTTCGAGCGTGTTCCAGGCCGAGTCCATACGCAACGAAGGATGATAGACAATCTGCAAATGCTCCCTGCCACCGCTGAGGTTGGACTGCAATTCACCGACCTGCTCGTTGAGCGCGGCCACCATGCGTTGGCGCTCGTACATCAGCACATTGGCTAACTCGGTCAGCTTTTCGTCCAGATAGTCCAGCATACGCGGGTCTTCCTGGTTTTCGCGGATACGTTTGAGGAGGGCAGCACGCTGGGTAACGATTTTGCGGTACGTGAGTAGGGCTTGGCAGTAATGCGCACGCATCTGGCAAAGGCTACGGTCCAGGAACCGTCGCCGTTCTTCTGGTGGACCATCGACCAAGCTTAGGTCGGTGGGCGCAAAAAGTACGATGGTGACTAGGCCAAACAGATCAAGAGATTTTTTGACCACGCCGTTGACCTTGATGCGTTTGCGCGGGCGGTCAGCCGGACCAGGAGTTGCGGGCACAGAGCCGGATTGTGTGGTAGCGGCTGGGTCAAAAATAACAATCTCGATCTGCAAGGGGCCGCTGGCACGTACTGCGGTGGAGCGTAGGCGCGTCAGATGTTCAGCCGAGTCCCAGTTCATCACCTCGCGATCAGAGGTCGTGTGAAACGAATGAGCGGTTGTTAGCATCGTCACAGCTTCAAGCAGATTCGTTTTGCCCTGAGCATTCTCGCCATGGAAGAGAAAAAGGCCCGGTCCCAGGGAAATTTCCTGCTGTTTGAAGTTACGAAAATCGGTTAGCGTGAGGTCAGAGAGATACATGCAAACATCCGTTTTATTGATATGTATTGGGTGTGAAACCCGTGTAGCAGGTCGTACACCCAATACTCTATAGACAATGCTAGCGGTTCATGTGCATAGGCATGATAACGTAGGTGTGGTCGTTGGGACCAACCGGCTTGAGCACGCCTGGCTTGCTGGCAGAACTGGCTTCAAGTGCGACCTCTGGCGTGCCAATGGTGGCAAGCACGTCGCCTAGATATTTCACGTTGAAGATAACTTCCAGGCTGGGGCCATCGACGTTGGCATTGACCGTGCTCACATTATCGCCGAGATCTTCGGCAGTGGCCTCAATCGTGATTGAACCAATCCCCTGGCCATCCTCTCCCACCGAGTTAATCTTCACACGTGCAATATTCGAGCTATCGCGGGCGAAAAGCGCGGAGGATTTAACGGCGGCGGCGAATTCTTTGGTCTCAACCACGGCGCGTGTGGTGGACTCTTTCGGGATGATGTTGCGGAATGGCGGGAACGTACCCTCGATCAGACGCGAAACCAAATCGAGGTTGGGTGTATGGAAAAGCACCTGACTGCGATTGGGGGTCACGATCATCTCGACTGGCCCTTCGGCAGGCAGGATGCGAGCCAGTTCGGTCAGGGTACGTGCGGGAATCAAGATATCGCCACGGGGATGCTCATTCCCAACCAGATCAGCTACGCGCACGGCCAGGCGAAAAGAGTCGGCGGCTGCAAAGGTAATCTTCTCATCGCTGACCTGGACCAGCACGCCAGTCAATACGGGGCGCGAATCGTCGTCAGCGGCAGCGAATGCGACTTGATCGATCATCTCTTTTAGTTGGGGCGCATCCAGTATAACAGGTGTTTCGCCGCCCTCATTGCTGGGAATTTGGGGAAACTCTGCCGCGTCCATGCCTTTAATGTTCGCACTGCTGCGCAAGCTCTTGATAGTCAGCGTATGCGAATCTGCGGGCATAGTCATCTCAACCGAGGCCTGGGGCAGGCTGCTGACGAAATCGGTGAGCAGTTTCGCGGGAACAGTCGTCGTCCCTTCTTCCACAATCTGAGCCTCGACCCAGCAATTGATGCCAATTTCCAAGTTGGTGGCAGAAAGTTTCAAACGGTCATGATCGGTGGCCAATAAAATATTCGCCAGAATAGGGAGCGTGCTGCGGCTTGAAACCGCGTGGCTGACAGCGGAGAGGCCACGGCTCAAGTCTTGTTGTTTACAAATGATTTTCACGAGTTTTTCTTTCCTCCAAGACACTTCCAGAAAGCACAAAGTTCTCGCCGATTAGTATACTCGATTCTTCTATTCAGGACAAGCGGATACTTCTATGCTATTCTCTCTATGTATGAAAAAACCGGTTGTATTATAGGTGGTAGTGGCTCTCAGTTTCATTTCAGGATGTTCACAGCACCGGTTCATACACAGGTGGTACTGTTAAAACGTGATAACGATGAGAGTAAAGGCATTGGTAAAATAGCAACCCTCACGGGATGGCTGTTCTGGCTATCCCATAGCTTAGTGTGGTGAAAATCTTCCTGGTACCAACAGAGACGTTTTAAAGCGTGGATACCATCTGACTAAAGAAGGGAAGAACGGTATGCTTGATTCATTACGTCGCAGGACTTTTGGCGACGACGAGAACCGTACGGCGATGTGTTATACTTTTCATACTACTACTACCGAGGACAGTTCTGAGGCATATTTTGCTACAATCTCCACAGGAGCGCATCAAATGAAAGCGCATATTTTAGTTGTAGACGATGATCCACGCATTACAGATCTGCTACGGCGTATCTTTGCCTATGAGGGATATAGCGTAACGGCTGCTGCTAGCGGCGAGGATGCGCTAAAACGAACCTTAGAGCGCCCACCTGACTTGATTGTGCTCGACGTGATGCTACCAGGTCTGGATGGGCTAGAGGTCGTGCGGCGTCTGCGCTTGGCTGAGGATCAGGTGCCCGTACTCATGCTCACCGCACGCGACGCGGTGAGTGATCGCGTCAAAGGGCTGGACACGGGCGCTGACGATTATCTCATCAAGCCGTTCGCACCCGAAGAACTGGTCGCCCGTGTCAAAGCTATGCTGCGACGCAACCAGCAGGAACGGCAAGAAGTACTGCACTACGCCGATCTAGAGTTGGATACAGGCACACGTATGGCCCATCGTGGTGGACGCGAGATTGAGCTTTCGCCCACTGAGTATGAGTTGTTGGCTTTATTTCTGCGCCGACCTCGCCAGGTATTGACTCGCGATGTGATTATGGATCGTGTCTGGGGCATGGATTTTGAAGGTTCCTCGAATGTGCTGGAAGTGTATATCGGGTATTTACGCAACAAACTGGAAATAGAGAACAAGGCACGTTTGATTCACACGGTGCGCGGGATTGGTTATGTGCTTAAAGAATAGTGGCCGCCAGCTCGGCAGTTCAGTTCGTCCAGCTTCAGCAATCTTAGCTAGGCGGCCCGCGTACTCGTTGCGCCTGCGCCTGATTCGCTGGTATGGGAGCTTGTTGACACTCGGACTGATCTGCTTTGCCCTGCTGGTGCTGATCCTGGTTCAGGGTGTGACTAACGCGAATATGCAAAACGCAGTAAGCGCGGAGACAAATATCGCCACGCACAACCTCAACCGGGTATTATTGGTAGAGCCGCCGTACTGGCCTCCACAACTGGAAATGGATGCGCTGGATACTTATCACACCCCTGGTCTGACCATTGAGATCTTTACTATGCATAGAAACATGCTCTATGCCTCCGATGCCAGTAGATCATTAGGTCTGGACAGCTCAGTTGTGCATGATTTGGTGCGCGGCACTACGCCCATCTGGTATAAAGCAAATGTGAGTGGCGACCAAGCGTTGGTCCAAGCCTCGGCTATTTATCCTTCTTCGCTAAACATGATGGACAACGTAGCAGTGTCAAACACGCACCCACCCATCATCGGTGTGTTGCTCGTCGCGAAGTCGCTGCACGATACCAATAACACATTGATGTTGCTCCAGGGTTTGCTGTTGCTGACTGGCGTCATTATCCTGGTCTTGTTTCTTGGTTGCGGCTGGGCCATCATAGGGTACGCGTTACGCCCACTCTCCGAGTTGGTGAAAACGTCTAGCTCGATTGCTGCCATGCTCGCGCACGGAACACACACCGGCAATTTGAGCCAGCGGGTGATGATGCGGCCCGCTGGCAACGATGAGATGGCGCAGGTGGTGGACGCCTTTAACGAGATGCTCACCTCTATAGAAAGCTCAACCGCTGTACAGCGACGTTTTATTGCCGACGCCTCGCACGAACTACGCGCACCGTTAACGACCATTCAGGGCAACCTAGCCTTTTTGCAGCGCAACAGCGAGGCTATCCCGTCCGATGAGCGGCACACGATGCTGACGGACGCACATGGCGAAACTCTGCGTCTCGCCAGCCTGGTTGAAGAACTGCTCTTGCTCGCTCGTGCGGACGCCAACATGGGGCAGACCATTGTTCCAGCACTACCCGCACCTATCGTCGAACTAGATCGTACACTGCTCAAGCTCGTCCGGCAGATCCGCCCCCGTCTGGAGATCGAGTGCGCGTCCCCCACAATCGAGATTGGCGGCATCGAGCCAGTGCGTGTGCGTGGAGACGAAGAGAGTATGCGGCGCATCATGGTCATTCTGCTGGACAACGCTATCAAGTATACGCGCACAGAAGAATGCAAGGGCAAGATCACCGTGGCGCTGCAACGTGTGAATGGTCAGGCCGTGCTGCGTGTCAGCGACACCGGCATCGGTATCGAGGCCAAAGACCTGCCACACATCTTCGAGCGCTTCTATCGCGCCGATCTTGCCCGTTCACGCGAGGGCACTGGCCTGGGCCTAGCCATCGCTCAAACGCTCATCGAGCAGTTGGATGGGAGTATTACCGCTACCAGCACGCCTGGCAAGGGCAGCACGTTTCGCATGAGTTTGCCATTAGTGTAAGTTTTACACTGTGCAATTTTTTTTCATTCACTGTTGCGCCTTACTTTTTTGGGTGGGCATAGGTGAAGAGGTGATGAGCCGAAAAATTGTAGATCAACACAATGACGATAGCGATAGCCTCAGCAATGAGCGCGGGCGTATGTGCGCGAAATTTCAAAGTCACTTCAATCAGGTAGGTCAGGATCGTGCCAACAATACAGGTCGCATGGAAGCGGATGCAGCGCTGTAGCCAGGGTCGTTGAGCGCCAGGGAGTGTATTAAATGTAAAGCGATCATTGGGAATAAAGTTTGCCATGATCGAAAGTTCTGCGGCAATCATATAGGCGGCGGTGTTTTGAACAATATTGTCACCAGGCATAAGACGTAGCATAATAGCGAACACACCCAGATTGACCACTGCGGCCAGGCCACCAAAGAAAAGATAGCTCACGACGCGTTGCAACTGGCCGCCGCGTCCATTGGTTTTGTTGTCAACGATGTCCAGGATAGTGTTTGGCAGACTCCAGGCGTAGGGTTGATAACTGCGTGCTGACTGAGCCTGGGCAATGAGTGGCTTGGATGAATCGATAAGTGTTTCTGGGAGAGTGGCGAAACGGGAAGAATGTTTTCCCAGTGTGGTGGCTACAGAAAGTTCGTCCAAATCGTTTGATACTACAGTATTTTTCATGTGTTCTCCTCATGTGACGCTCTATTATGCTTGTGCCAGCGACGCTAATAATATGTTGCGTTGTGCCATTTGGGTTTTCTTGCATGCATGCATACTTGTTGCATAGAAAAAGAGCTACCATCCAACCAGATAAGTGGCGTTGTTTCCGTTTGCATTTAAGATAGCACTCCAGCCAGATGGGAAAATGACACTGCGATCTAGTAGCATTCCCGGCTGCATTCAGATAGATGGATAAGTATACCGGTTAGATTTGGAACGAATGCAGGTGACGAAAAATAACAAGAAAGTTCACCCTGAGCTATTTGTCTTATCCCATAGGTGGCAGATTCGCACGCGATATGGTACGATAAGCGCTAGGAAAAGTATTGATTGGCATGTTGGTATCGTGCTGTTTTAACCCAGGAGAAGACAGGGAATATGTCCATACGTACAATTATTACCGCTGAGAATCCTACCTTGCGTAAGAAGGCTAAAAAAATCCATCGTTTCGACTCATCGATGCAGAAGCTCGTCGATGACATGTTTGAGACGATGCACTCAGCAAATGGTGCAGGTCTGGCGGCCCCACAAATTGATTTGTCTCTGCGTCTATTTGTGGCTGAATATGAGGAGCGTCGTATCGCGTTGCTGAATCCTGAGATTGTCAAGGCTGAGGGCGAGGTGCTTGGCTCCGAAGGCTGTCTGAGCATTCCTGGCTTTTATGGCGATAATATTCGTCGCGCCGAGAACATCGTTGTGAAGGGTCAAGATGTGCACGGCAAAGATGTACGGATGCGCGTTGAGGGCTGGTTTGCGCGTATTATTCAGCACGAGATCGATCACCTGGATGGTGTACTCTTTTTGGATCGTCTGGATCGTCCCGAAGATTTGCGCGAGGTGACTTCCGAGGAAGAAGAGTTAGAGCTAGAGCGCCAAGCGATTATAGAGTAAAAGCCACAAGTCCTACCCCTCCTATAAAACATGATTGTGGTGTGCAATGGGTCAGCAAAATGGCCAATTGCACACCACAATCATGTTACAAAAAATGTGGCACAAATGTGCTATTTCTGTTGGCGGCGGATCATTGGCAGGGTTTGTTTTCCCAAGTTACGTTCGCAATTGCCGCAAACATAGAAGCCCTCTTCGTCCCGATAGTGCAGTTCGCCAGAGGTTGAGTAGAGATAACAAATACCGCAGCGCTTGTTATCGGACTGGCTGGCGATCTGGCGATCATGGGCGAACAGTTCACGCAGCGAGACGATGAACTCTTCAAAATTGAACGAGCCGGTATAACTACGTGCTGGTGCTGGGCTTAGTGCTGGAAGCTGGCCCGTGATGGTGCCGTTGTACTGGTTGGGACTATGCGCACGCGGGTCGCGTTCGCGTCGGTGCCCGGATGCGTTGCTGCCGCCCGTGCCCTGTGAATTTGTATTGCTCAAGGCAAGTCCTCCCGCCTAGTGGTAATATCTGTCTGGGTATGTCATCAATTATACGGTGCCTGCTGAGCAAAAGCAAGTCGCTCAGCAGTGCGTGTTTTGTGTCTATTTCCGGCATTTCTCATCATAATATGAGAAATTGCCAGGATAGAGCCGTACCTGTGCATCCTCGTCAATCGCGATAATCTTGCTAACGATGGTATCGAGAAAGTAGCGATCATGCGAAACTGTGAGAATCGTGCCTTCAAACTCCGCTAATGCAGCCTCTAGCACCTCAGTGGAGGCGATATCCAGGTTGTTGGTTGGCTCGTCGAGCAGCAGGAAATTGGCGTCGGTGAGCATCAGATGCGCGAGTTGCAGGCGACTCTTCTCACCTCCGCTCAGGCGGGCAATGGATGTGCGCATGTCGTCTAACTCGAAGAGCAGGCCGCGTAAGAAGCCAATGGCACGTTGCTCCGTCATGGGTTTGAGGCGGCGCACGAAATCCAGTGGGGTGCTCTCGAAGGGCAACGTCTCTTGCTCCTGGGCATAGTAGCCGGTCACAACGCTGGCCCCGATCTTGACCGCACCGATGGTGGGCGGGAGCAAGCCGAGCATAGTTTTGAGCAGGGTCGTTTTGCCGCTGCCATTGGCCCCGACGATGCCCACGCGTTCGCCGTAAAGGATGGTCAGATCGAACGGCTCGAATAGGACACGCCCATCGAGGATCTGGCCGAGGTCATGTACCTCCAGAACCTTTTTGCCGCTACGCTCGGCATCCAGATTGACGCGCATTTGGTCGCGCTCCATAATAGGCTTGTTGATGCCATTCTCTCTCGCCTGTTCAACGCGCCGGGCCATGTAGCGGGCACGCGTGGCAAATTTGTCGTTCTGTTTCGCCCATTGCTTGAGGCGATACATGCTCTGTTCCAGGCGTTTGA
>JBDTBU010000112.1:0-13642 GCA_039923935.1 Ktedonobacteraceae bacterium
CTTGGTAGCGAGAAACGGCGACAAGAAGTGTTGGCAAACTGGCAAGCAGCAAACAAGCGTTGGCCCCAGGAAAAGAGGGTCATTGCCTTGGCTGAAAGTATGCTCTCGTGACGCTATTCTGGAAAGAAGCCCGCAAAGTGTGGCCGCGTGAGCCACAGGTCATGGATTTGGCTGATATGTTATTAGAGTAGAGGGCACTACTCTTGGCGAGATTGATCCTTTGGTTGACCGCAACAGCCGCCTGTTTGCGGGTTTACCCCGATTCCCATACGATTTTCGCTATCGTACAACGTTTAATAAGTAGACGGTTCTCTCATAGAGAGATTTTGTTGATAGTTGTTGCTAAATAGAAGAGGAGTGTCTGATGACAAATACCTCACCCCAAGGCTTTACCAGATTACCTGGCAGCGAACGCAACTTACCCGCGAATGCGCGGCAGATCAGACCAGTTGACGCGCAACAGCAGATCGATGTCAGCGTGTACCTACGAGATCCATTAACAAGCTCCCCAGCACACGATAGCAACGCCTACGCTCAGCAGCCGGGCCAGCGTATGAGCCGGGAGGAGTATATGGTTCAGCATAGTGCGGACCCCGCCGATCTGGCGGAAATCGAGCGGTTCGCGCAACAGTACCATTTGGGCATTGTGGAAACCGATGCGGCAGCACGTAAGGTTGTCCTGACTGGAACGATAGCCAATTTGACGGCGGCGTTCTCTACCGAACTCCACCATTACGAACTAGCCGGGAATACGTTCCGGGGACGCGCTGGTTACTTGCATGTTCCTGACAAGCTGGATCAGATTATTGTAGGCGTTTTTGGGCTGGATGATCGCCCTCAAGCGCATCCCTACGTGCGTTTCGCAGCTTCCCAAACCCCGACAACGTCGTATACACCCCCACAAGTTGCTCAGTTCTATGATTTTCCGGCCAATCTGACCGGCAACGGCCAATGTATCGCGCTGATCGAGCTAGGGGGCGGCTACCAACAGCAGGATCTCACAACGTACTTTCAACAACTGGGTCTGCCCACACCACACGTTGTAAGCATATCAGTTGATGGCGGACAGAATAAACCGGCGGGAGATCCGAACAGCGCAGATGGTGAAGTGGCCCTGGACATTGAGGTCGCTGGTGCAATTGCTCCACAAGCGCAGATTGCGGTCTATTTCGCGCCCAATACTGATCGTGGCTTCCTGGATGCGATTAACCAGGCGATCCACGATACTACAAATCATCCGTCGGTAATCTCGATCAGTTGGGGCGGGGCTGAAGCAAACTGGACCAGCCAGGCCATGACAACGATGGACCAGGCATTCCAGGCTGCCGCAATGCTGGGCATCACGGTCTGTTGTGCAGCAGGCGACAATGGCTCAAGCGACGGGGTCAGCGATCAGAAGGCACATGTGGACTTCCCGGCCTCCAGTCCATACGCGTTGGGTTGCGGCGGCACGCGCCTGGAAGCCACCAATAATCAGGTGAGTAGCGAGGTTGTCTGGAACGATGGTGGGAACGGTGCAGGCGCAACCGGAGGCGGGATCAGTGATGTCTTTGGCCTGCCCACATGGCAAGCCAACGCGCATGTGCCCCCGTCGGCGAATGGCCAGCATATCGGGCGCGGCGTGCCAGATATCGCGGGCAATGCCGATCCCCAAACCGGCTACCAAGTCTATGTCGATGGGCAGAGCTTTCCAATTGGCGGCACCAGTGCGGTTGCGCCTCTCTGGGCTGGTCTGATCGCCTTACTCAATCAGCAACGCGGTCAGACAGTCGGCTATCTGAACCCCTTTCTCTACCAAAACTACCAACAACTGATCCAGACCAATGCCCTACGCGATGTGACCAGCGGCAACAATGGTGCCTACACAGCCAGTCCAGGCTGGGATGCTTGCACCGGCTTGGGCACGCCCGATGGTGCGCAATTGCTGAAGGCGCTGCTGGCCTCACCGCACCCTCAGAGCGTAGAAATTTCTGCCGTCCCAAAAACAAAGACCATCTAAAAAGTGCCTGCCAGTTCCCTCGTATAGAACTGGCAGGCACTTTTCTATTCCTGACACAAGGTGTCATATTTCTATGGTAGAGTAGTAGGGTGAGTTCTCAAAACACTATTTAAAGAGGTCAACCCTATGCGAGCAGATCGGTTATTATCAATCATGCTGCTTTTGCAGGTTCATCGACGCATTACGGCGCGTGAACTGGCGAAACGGCTGGAAGTCTCAGAACGCACGATCTACCGCGATATGGAGGCGCTGAGTACTGCTGGCGTGCCTGTGACGGCTGAACGGGGTACTGGCGGCGGTTTGGTGCTGTCCGAAACCTTTCGCACCAACCTGACCGGACTCAATGTGCTAGAAATTCAGGCGCTTTTCCTGAGTCGGCCCATGCATGTTTTGAGCGATCTTGGGCTGCATCAAGCTTCTGAGGCTGCTCTGATTAAGCTCCAGGCGGTGCTTCCCTCGCTCTCACGCTACAATGCCGAGTATGTGCGCCAGCGTATTCATGTAGATGTGGCTGGCTGGCAACGTCCGGGAGAGGAGCGTCTCGTTTTTCTGCCGCTGCTCCAGGAGGCCATCTGGCAGGAGCGCAAAGTCAGTCTCGGCTATCAGCGCGAGGACAAGCCGGTTGCACGTGTGGTTGACCCGTTGGGACTGGTCGCCAAGGGTCGCATCTGGTATCTGGTGGCCGCAATCGATGGTCAGACGCGCACCTATCGCATTTCGCGCATCCAGGAGGCCAATATCCTAGCTGAGCCATGCACACGCCCACCAAACTTCGATCTTGCGAGCTACTGGCTAGAGTCATCCGCCGATTTTGTTGCGCATATCCCACGCACCATTGTCAACGTGCGCATCACACAAAACGCGCTGCTACGTGTTTTACACGCTGGACGCTTTATCCAAGTTGAGCAGATAAGTCCTCCTGACAACGCTGGCTGGGTCACTGCACGTATTACATTTGAGATCAAGGATGAAGCTTGCGGTTACTTATTGAGCTTTGGCACTGAGATGGAGATCCTGGAACCGTTAGAATTGCGCGAACAGGTGATAAGCCTGGCCCAGAACGTGCTCGCCTTTTACGAGCAAAGGGAGATCATCGAAAGTACTTCCCTTTGCGCTGGCAATGAAATGTCATAACCGCTTCATTTTAGGGCATCCTCCAATAACTTCAAAGTGCTACAAATAGACATACAGCCTTCATCCTCTTGACAATCTATACATTTATATGATATATGAATCATGTGTCATATATTTAAACGGTATCGTAGCTCTTACCATTTACATCACTGCAACATTTTCCTTACTTACGAAGGCCGGTCTCAGACCAGTAGTTCGGTACAGAGATGTACCAGGAGGTAACACGGATGTTTCGTTCGCCAAAATTGCTTGCTCTGCTGTTAGGTCTTGTAGTGCTTGGTAGTAGTTTCTTTCCCCCCTTTTTCATGCGTACTGTGCATGCCAGCAGTGGTGTCTGGCACTCGTTCACATACTTCTCTTCACAAGGGAACCGCAATTTCTACGTCTATACGCCAGCAGGGTACCAACGAGGCACGTCGGTGCCCATGATCGTCATGCTACATGGCTGCACGCAGACGCCCACAGACTTCGCGGCTGGCACACAGATGAATCAGTTGGCAGATCAGAAGCAGTTTATTGTGGTCTACCCTCAGCAATCGTCTTTCGCAAACGCAGCCCTATGTTGGAACTGGTTTCTCTATGGCAATCAGTTCCGCAATAGTGGAGAAGCAGGGATTATTGGTGGGATTACCCAGAGTGTGGAGCAAGATACCACCGATTGGACTATCAACACTCACCGCGTTTACGTCACCGGGATATCGGCTGGGGCGGCAATGAGCGTAATTATGGGCGCGACCTATCCCGATTTGTACGCGGCCATTGGGGTTCACTCCGGCGTAGAGTACCAGGCAGCCACTGATGCGTTTAGCGCAGGCGTAGTTCAGCAGTCTGGCGGACCCGATCCGATTCAGCAAGGCGACGCCGCCTTCAATACCATGGGAAGCCATGCGCGTGTGGTACCCACTATCGTTTTCCATGGCACATCTGATACCATAGTCCATCCCATCAACGGCGACCAAGTGGTGCAGCAATGGATGGAGACAGACTTCGATGCCTCTGGTAGCTCCTACAACGCTAGTTTTAACCGTCCCTCTAGCACGACCAATGGACAGGTCTCTGGTGGCCACTCCTATACGATACGACGCTGGAACGATAGTAGCGGCCACGAAATTCAGGAGTACTGGACTATTAACGGGATGGGGCATGCCTGGTCTGGCGGCAGCACCGCTGGCTCGTTTACCGATCCTGCTGGCCCCAGTGCGACACAAGCCATGTACACCTTCTTCATGCATTATACCGTGTAGCCTGTTCATTTTTGCGCATCGTTGAGTAGGATCGTGCCCATCTGGCTCGTTTTACCGGATGCGACACATCTTGACATACCCATTTCAGAAGGAGTCAATATGCCAAAGTTTTTCCGCATTTTTGTAATCCTGGCACTGGCTGTCATTTGCCTAGCACCATTTGCCCGGCCTACTCATGCCAGCAGTAGTGGTACGTTTCAGCAGTTCACGTTTAACGGATCTGCTGGCAGTCGTCCCTACTTTGTGTACACCCCCGTCAACTATCAGCCTGGCACAGTGGTACCCCTGATTGTCGTGCTGCATGGCTGCACGCAGACGCCTGCGGACATCGCGGCTGGCACGCAGATGGATGCGCTGGCGGATCAGAAGCAGTTTATCGTGGTCTACCCCCAACAGACGAGTGCCAATAACTCCCAGTCCTGCTGGAACTGGTTCCTGACTGCCGACCAGGCACGCGGCAGCGGTGAGCCAGCGATCATCGCGGGCATTGTGCAGACCGTCGAGCAGACCACTTCCCAGTGGGCCATCGATGCCAACCGGATCTATGTCACTGGCATGTCGGCTGGCGCGGCGATGAGCGTGATTATGGGCGCGACCTATCCAGATGTCTTCGCAGCCATGGGGGCGGAATCGGGACTGGAGTATCAGGCTGCGATTGACCAGAACAGTGCCAACAGTTCTTTGAGCCAGGGCGGACCAAACCCCACCCAACAGGGGCAGGCGGCATTCAACGCCATGGGAAGCGTGGCCCGCGTTGTCCCAACCATCGTTTTCCATGGGAGCAGCGATTTCATCGTCGCCCCCCTCAATGGCGATCAGATTGTACAACAGTGGATGCAGACCGATCATCTCGCGTCTAACAACACCTATAACGCAAGTTTCAACAGTCCAACCAGCACCACTCATGGGCAGGTTCCTGGTTCTAGTGGCCGTGCTTATACCACTTTGACGTGGAATGATAGCAACGGGAATGAGATCCAGGAATACTGGAAGATCACTGGCATGGGACACGCCTGGTCAGGTGGTAGCAGCAGTGGCTCATTTACTGATCCAAATGGGCCAAGCGCCACGAATGCTATGTACACGTTCTTCATAAACCATCCTAAGAATGGCCAGGGACCAACTCCGACGCCAACACCCACAACGACGCCCAGTCCGACGCCGTCACCGACAACGACGCCTAATCCTACGCCATCGCCGACGACAACACCCAGTCCGACGCCGTCACCGACTGGGGCAAGTTGTCAGATACACTATGGCATCATCCTTCTCCAGCCCGGCAATTTCCAGAGCGCCTTTACCATTACGAATACGGGAACGACGGCGATTAATAACTGGACACTGCAATTCTCGTTTGCCAACGGGCAAACGATCACCGGGCACTGGAATGGAATTTTCTCGCAAGTAGGGAGCGCGGTAACGATTACCAATACCGCGTCTAATGGTTCTATTCCGGCTGGCAGCGCACTGGGTGTGCCCCCTGGTTTCCAGGCCACCTACAGCGGTACAAATTCCGTACCAGCCTCGTTCACACTCAACGGCGTAACCTGTAACGTTGTATAGCGAGGATAGATCTCCCTATTTGAGCCAGAACTTCTCAATCGAGAAGCTCTGGCTCAAGCAGGAAAAGAGCAAGCTCGTTTAATAGGAAAATGTCATCTGTGCAACGGCTGTGTGTGCCAACAGTTTTTGCGCGTTGCCCCACATCAGCTTGGCGGTGGCTTCTGGCGAGAAATAGTCGAGCTTCTCGAAGTCGGCTAGCCAGCGTTCGGGTGTGATAAAAGGGTAGTCGGAGCCGAAGAGAAAACGATCCTGCATACGCGTGGCGGCCATGCGCAACAGTTCTTCAGGGATGCGTTTGGGCACCCAACCCGACAGATCATTGTAGATATTGGTCTTATGCTGCATGGAGGCCAACATTTCCTCGTGCCAGGGCCAGGAGGGATGCGCCCCAATAATCGTCAGGCCGGGAAAGTCGGCACCCAGAGAGTCCAAGTAAATCGGGCGCGTATAGTCCATCTTGATACCCATACCACCCGGCGTACCAGCGCCCAGACCGTTCGTGCCAGTGTGAAAGAGAGCTGGTATTCCCAATTCCTGAATCTTCTCCATCAGTGGATAAAACGTGGGATCGTTGGGGTAAAACGCCTGCACACCGGGATGGAATTTCGCACCCGCTAGGCCCAACTCTTTGACTGCGCGTTCTATTTCTTTGACCGCAACCTTGCCCTTGTGGGGATCGACGCTGGCAAAGCCGATAAATTGCTGGGGATAACGTGCAACAATCGCCGCAATATAGTCGTTGCCCAACGGCGGTAGCCCTGTCGCCGTCTCGGCATCCCAGGCCAGAAGCACGCCGATCATATCCAGGGCTGCATAATCAGCGGCAAGCTGATCGATATCCTTGAGCTTCACTTCTGTACGAAAATAGCGTTCAGCAGCCTTGGCATAAGGGCCGAGCGTCACCTGCATAAATTCGGTGGTAGGCAAATGAACGTGAAAGTCGATGGCTCGTGGCATAACGTATTCCTCCAGTCTTCTATGAGCATAACTTTGTGCCCACATCAGCTACTATTATAGCCCAGATGGAGAATAGTGGTACAAAAAAAGAGAAAAGTATCGATGTTTCAGAAATAACATCGATACTTTTCTCTTTTTTGCTCCCTCTTATGCAGTCACCGCAGGATTAAGCAAAAGGTCCAGTGTTTTGCGACGCACGCGATACGATTGGCGCTGGCCCACATGGGGCAGAGTCACCGCTTCTAGCACGCCGTTTTTAATCCAACGACGCACAGTAGTATCATCTACGCGCAACTGTTGAGCAACTTCGCTGACCGTCAGCAAATCGTGATCGTCATGACCAGCCATAATAAACCTCCTGATGGTGCTACTTCACGCCAATCTGTTTACACCTGACTGAGATTTGGTCCCTCCAAACGGTTCAGAGGTGCAAACTATGGCTTCAAACCTGTATAATAATATATTATACCAGCTAAATAAAATAAATGCAATAGGTAAATTTTATGAGTTCGCTAGTTAACAGGGATAGCATAACCAAATATTCATGGACAACCCCTTTTCCGTTTTCCTTGAGTCCTTCTCTTGTTACATTATTTATGTATATTCAACCTACACTCATAAATAGAGAGATTATTATCAATATTGAATAGAATTTCGCCTCTGTTTATCATTAAACGCGAGCAAAAATTGCCTGCTGCACCCGATAGATTCCCAAAGAGTTCCTTATTTACTGCGCTGCATTGGAACAACATCCTCAATACTATAACGAACAAGATTGCATTCATTCACATATACCTATTAAAAAGTTGGCGACGATTTTACCTATAAGTACTACTGGAACTTCTTTGCGTTCTTTCGTCCAACGAAAAATCCAATAAAAAGCGCCCCTGACGGCAAACACACGCGCATTTTGTGTTTGCCGTCAGGGGCGCTTTTTCTGTGTAGCGAGAGAGTGGCGTTTAGGGCATTGCTGCCGTTTTTTGCGTCGTATTCGGCTTTTCGCTCCCTCCATCGCGTGGGAACAGCGCGGGTGGAAGCGGCAACCAGTGAGCGGCGTAATCAAGCTGGGGATCTCGCCGCGTGCGCCGACATTCTTCTTGCGGTCGTTCGCAAGACCCCAAAACTGCCTCCACTTGCCCCAGTGTGACGAGAATCGTCGCTTTTTTCTGAATAGCTTCCTTTTCACAGAACTTCTTTGCAGGTTCTGGCACACTCGGTTAGTCTAAACGTCAATAAACGTCAAAGACCACGATTTCGAGAGGAACCCGTGGCGCATGAAAAAGTGGCTCTTTTACGTGTTTTCTATAGTTCATCTACGCATATCCCCCTTTTTGGACTATTCGTCAATACGTCTATACCACTAGACCATAGATAGGAACAAAAAGAAACACTCGCAACCTTGCAACAACAGCGTTGCAAGGTTACGACGGCCTACGAAACCCCAAATAGCATCTACTCGCAAATCACCAGTAGCCAGCCTATTTAGATCGCTCGCAATAATGTGCGCCATGCCTCGGTGGCGTAGGCCAGTTGGCCCTGACAGATCGTAGCCTGCAAGCACAACTCGGAGTCGAAGATCAGCAGATCGGCATCATAGCCTGCTTGTAAACGCCCTTTGCGTAAAGCGGCTTGGGCTGTTCGTGCTGGGTTGAGTGTCAGCATCCCAACAACGTCCGAAAGAGGAAGCTGAGTGATGCCGAGCATATTGCGCAACGCTTGCTGCATCGTCAAGACGCTTCCAGTGAGGGTTCCATCGGTCAGGTAGGCTGCACCACAGAGCACCTGGGCCGTCTGACCAGCAAATTCAAAGGTCGCACCGCTTGCCAGACCCGCACCTGCCTGGGCATCAGTAATCACAACAGTGCGTTCTGGCCCCAACATCTTGACCAGTAAGCGCATGACTGTAGGGTGTACATGGATACCATCGCCGATCAGCTCGCCTTGCACACACGCATGTTGCGCAACAGCAGCAATAGGACCGGGGGCGCGATGCAGCAACGGCGGCATGGCATTAAAACAATGGGTCATATGGGTAACACCCAGTGCAATAGCCTCTTCAGCCTGCTCATAGGTCGCATCCGTATGCCCCATGCTCACGGTCACACCCGCCTCTACCAGACGCTTAATCAAAGCGTCTGCGCCGGGTAGTTCTGGTGCGAGCGTAATCAGGCGCAAATGTCCCCTGGTCAGATCCAAAATCTGCTCTGTCTCGCAGGGATCAGGCTGGCGCAACCAAATGGGAGGATGAGCACCACGCCGTTTAGGGCTGAGATACGGCCCCTCTAGATAGATACCCAGCAGTTCTGCCCCGTCTCCAGGCTGCTCCGTTGCCTCGACAGCCGCACGCAATTGCGTCAACGGCAGAGCGCTCGGTGTGCCAACAACAGATGTCAGGAAAGAAGTCACTCCTGTACTCGGCACCCAACGAGCATAGGCCCGGATGTCATCTGCGTTGATCGTATGCAGTTCAAACCCGCCACCACCATGCGTATGTACCTCAATAAACCCAGGCATTATGATGGTTGAACGGGCATCCAGCACTTTCCCCAATGCTTGGACATCCAATCCAACTTGCTCAATCTGCGTCCCATCAACGGTGATGTCAGCATCTGCCAGATCCATCGTGGCATCGACTAAACGTGTTCCGCGTAACGTAAACCGCATAAACCTTCACTCCTTAACAATTTCTTACTAGGAGAGCATCCCTTCTCAAGCGTTGAAGACCACCTAGTACTTCTTGAGCAAATGATAATCCTACCACTTGACGCCTTGCGAAAAATATGGCACTATTATAGCATATTGGTGGTATATACAACATACCAATTATACCATATGGCGACGAACTCTCCTACTAGAGTACAGTCTCCTCATATTGATGCAAGAGTGGTATACTTAGCGCAAAATTGTCAAAGAAGGGTAGGAAGGTATCCATGAATTCGATTGTCAGAAAAAGCCCCTTGCCTCGCTATTACCAACTCAAGGAGATTATGCGGGAGAAAATCAATTCTAGCGAGTGGAAACCCGGTGATCTCATTCCCTCGGAGCGCGAGTTAGGAGAGCAGTACGGTATTAGTCGCATGACGGCTCGTCAAGCGATTACAGAACTCGTTAACGAAGGTCTTTTTTACCGCGAACAGGGCAAAGGGACGTTTGTGAGTCGCCATAAGATCACCCAGCAGTTGATACGCTTGACCGGCTTTACGGAAGACATTAAAGCTCGTGGGCAACGGCCTGGCTCAAAAATCATCTCAGCCAAGATGATTCCCGCCGACGAGGCTGTCGCCGAACATCTGCGTATTAAACCCGGCTTGATGATCTTCCAACTCCAACGCCTGCGCCTAGCCGATGAAGAGCCGCTGGCCATTGAGATCTCTAATCTTTGTTTTAACAACTGCGAGAGGCTCATGGAAGATGATTTGGAGCAAAATTCACTCTATCGCCTGCTGGAGAACAAATATGGACTCCCGCTGCTAGAGGCTGACCAACAACTAGAAGCTGGCCTAATTAGCCCCGATGAAGCCCAGTTACTCAAAGTCTCTGTCGGCAGTGCAGCGCTTTTCGTGCGCCGTATCACCTACAGCGAACGCGACCAGCCAGTTGAGTACGCACGATCTATTTATTGTGGCAACAAATACATCTTCTTTACTCAGATGAAACGTGACCAACTCATTCCATAACATGCCCAGATTCATCTGAATTGCAAGGAGGCGAGCATGAAGAGGAGCCATACCCGTGGCATATGAACAACACACAGACCAAACCCAGGAGCAATCAGTGATAACGTTAGAAACAGAACAAAGAAATCCCGCGACCACCAATATTGACCGTATGAGTCCGTTGGAGATCGCACAGGTGATGAATGCTGAAGATGCGAAGATAGCGGCGGCGATTGAGCAGGAACTGCCGCATATTGGCAGGGCAATTGAAGCAATTGCGGCCCGCTTGCGCCTGGGAGGGCGTCTGATCTATGTGGGAGCTGGAACGTCTGGACGGTTGGGAGTGTTGGATGCCGCCGAATGTCCGCCGACGTTCCAATTTCCCCCTGAACGGGTCATTGGCCTGCTTGCTGGTGGTCCCATTGCTCAGACTCATGCTCAGGAGGATTTGGAGGATCATGCGGAAGCAGGCGAGGCAGACTTGGTACACCTGGCTCTTAAGGCTGAGGATATCGTGGTCGGGATTGCCGCCAGTGGACGCACGCCGTACGCGTTGGGCGCGGTGGACTACGCGAATACCCAAGGCGCTCTAACTATCGGGATCGCCTGTACTGCGGGATCGCTGCTGGAACATGCTGTACAGATTATGATCGCGCCGGTGGTTGGCCCAGAAGTCATTACTGGCTCAACGCGCCTGAAAGCTGGGAGTGCGCAGAAGATGGTGCTGAATATGCTCAGTACAGGCAGTATGATTTTACTGGGCAAAACCTTCGGCAACTTGATGGTCGATGTGCGAGCGACGAACTACAAACTTCACCAGCGTGCGTTACAGATTATTTCAACGGCGACTGGGGTGGAAAAAGAGGTGGCGGAAGAATTACTTCAAAGCAGCCAGGGCGAGGTAAAAACGGCGATTCTGGTTGGCAAGACCAAGCTGACGCCTGCACAAGCTCGCGCAAAGCTGGCCGAGCATAGCGGCGTGCTGCGTGAAACGTTGGATCAATTGGGATGATGAACACCCAGCAAGAACCGTACTTTGCGTTGGGCGTTGATGGTGGCGGCAGCAAAACGCTTGCCGTCATCGTCAACGAGCGTGGCGAAGAGGTCGGACGCGGGCTAGCTGGAAGCGCGAATTATCAGGTAATTGGCTTGGAAACGGCGGTGCAACATATCCACACCGCCGTTGCCCAGGCCACGCGAACGGCACGCTGCCAACTTCCCCTACGCGCCGCTTGGCTCGGACTGGCTGGAGTTGACCGCCCAACCGATTTTGATCTCTTACAGCCCTTTTTCCAGACGCTCGCTGAGAAAGTTCAGCTTACCAACGACGCCGAACTACTCTTGGCAGAACTGGAAAACACGCTCGGCGTAGTCCTGATCTCTGGCACAGGCTCTATCGCTTTGGGCCGTGATGCTGCCGGGCACAAGGCCAGAGCCGGTGGCTGGGGCCATATTCTCGGCGACGAGGGCAGCGGCTATGCGATGGCTCAACAAGCTCTACAAGCGGCAGTACGCGCCTCTGATGGCCGGGGACCACAAACCATCTTGCTCGAACGTATCTTGCAGTACTGGAATCTCCACCAAGCAGAGCAGATCATCAGCCAAGTGTATAGCGAGCCAGACAAAGCCAGGATCGCCAGCCTCTCCTCAGTCGTCCTGCTCAGTGCACGCGCCGGGGATCAGGTGGCTGCGACGATTGTTCAGCACGCAGCGAAAGAGTTGGCTCTGACAGTGCACGCGGTCTGCCAATCGCTAGAGTTTCCTCAACAGGGGATACCGCTAGCTCTGGGCGGTGGTTTGCTGCTCAACGAGGCCGATTTTCGCACGCAGGTAATCCAGCATATTCACCATTACCAGTCTATCAGGCAAGTCGCGTTGGTCGCGCAGCCCACACTGAGTGCGGCACGGGCGGCGCTGCAACTCGCACCATAGCGCCACTTGGACACGAAAGGATATTATACAATGCCCGGTTTTGTCAGTAATCTGACGCGAGATGAACAGATAGGTCAGCTCATGATGGTGGGTTTTCCAGGCACGGAGCCAACACCTGGGTTGATCGAGTTGATCCAGCATCAGCATGTTGGGAATATTGTCCTCTTCTCCCACAATGTGCGGGATGCCCGCCAACTCCGCGAGCTGACCAACCGTCTGCAAGAGATTGCCCGCGAATCTGGCCAGCGTTATCCCTTGCTCATCGCGCTTGACCAGGAGAACGGGATGGTGCGGCGTTTGAAGGACGATGCGACGATCTTTCCCGGCAATATGGCTCTGGGTGCGACTGGCGACGAGCAGAGTGCGTACGCTGTGGCACGGGCTAGCGGGTTAGAATTGCACGCATTGGGGATAAACATGAATCTCGCGCCAGTAGTGGATGTGAACAATAATCCAGCTAATCCAGTAATCGGCGTCCGTTCGTTTGGTGAAGATCCCCAGCAGGTGGCGCGTCTAGCCAACGCTGCGATTCATGGTTATCAGAGCGCTGGCATAGCCACTTGCATCAAACATTTCCCAGGCCACGGCGATACAGCCACTGATTCGCATCTGGCTATGCCGACTGTGCCCTATGCGATGGAGCGTCTAGAACAAATCGAACTCGTGCCCTTCAAAAGCGGGATCGCCGCCGGAACCGATTGTGTCATGACCGCGCATATCTATTTCCCGGCGCTCATGCACGACACGCAACTACCCGCCACGCTCTCGCCCGCCGTCGTACGCCAACTCTTACGCGAGCAACTTGGCTTCCAGGGCGTGGTCATGACCGATTGCCTGGAAATGAATGCGGTCTCGGAAACGGTTGGCGTGAGCACAGGGGCGGTCCTGGCTGCTCAGGCTGGCAACGACCTGCTTCTAATCTCACATCGTTATGACCGTCAATGGGCCGGGATCGCAGCCATCAAGGCCGCAGTCGAGGCTGGCGAGATTGCCAGCGAGCAGATTCACCAATCGGTGGAGCGTATCCTCAAGCTCAAACAGCGTTTGCTGAACCAGACCCAGGCACCATCACTGGATGTAATTGGCTGCGAGGAGCATCAACTGTTGCGTGACCAGATCTACGAACGCTCGCTCACATTGGTCAGGAATACTGCGAA
>JBDTBU010000113.1:0-15082 GCA_039923935.1 Ktedonobacteraceae bacterium
CATTGGAGACCTGTAAAGGTCAGCCTCTTCCCACTCAGGACTTTGCCATCGACGGTGAGAAGCATGCGAGATCGAAGCCCCTGTAACCACCTGGCCGAGTCCGCTGACCGAAACCATCGTTGAGTCAGGCAGTAGGTGAGGAGTGGATAGTTGCCGATGCCAAAGATATGGGCCTGGGCACCAGCAGCATCAAGGATCTCGCCCAATGTCCCCAGCAGGTTCTGTGCGTGCTGAATATCGCGTTCCACTACCGAAAGGATGCCACCTAAACCGATAAATCGGTGGTGGTCCAACGCGCGTTTCAGTAGATCCAGATCGCCGTCGGGGTCCCAATGATCGCCGCAACTCTGGCACTGATAAATCCAGAGAAGTTTGGTACACGCCAGCACCTCATCAGCAAGCAATGCCTGAAGGTGCCGGAAATTTTCATCGCTCGCCTGCTGGTTATGGAGCGAATCAAGGTTTGCAATCCATGTCATCCGTGCTCCGATTAGCTTGATCAAACGGGCATAGCCAACGATGTTTTGATTACCCTGAACGGCACCACTATCTAGCACCAATTCGACCGGATAGCGTTCATAGGCCCGCCGAAGCTTGGGTTGGCCCGCAGACAGTGCATTAAGCATCCCGCAGGCGTGCTGACGACCCAACACAGCAAGCAGTTCTGGCTTGTTCACCCCAGAGAAGTAGTAGGTGGGTGCCATCACTCTCCTCTCTCAGTACTGCACGCGTCGTCGCTTTGGTGGAGCAACTTCCCAGCGGGATCGTTCTCCAGGCCGCCGTGCTGTACCAGCGGAGGGCGCTTGCGTTGGCACATATACAGCCCCAACAAATCAGTGCGCAGCTCCTCCTGTTCGCTGCGCGTCCATGTACCCATGACTGCGGAGAACAGCAAGGCGGGGCTGGTGCAAGCAGCTCCTCTAGCGGCTGATGCAATTTGTCCACAACCCACATACCACAGATGGGAGGAATCCTGCATCCGAAGGCGGTAGAGACCTTTTTGCTTTCCATGCATGGGCACCTCACGCGCATAACACCAGTCTGACCACTCATGCCCGCCCCAGCCGTCGCTGAATGCGTCTTGTTGATCATCCAGTATGCTAACAGGCGCGATACTGGGAACATGCCATTGTCCAGCTACCATGGTAGGTTCTCCTCGTTCTCCCACTGTTCGTGTGGAAGATGGCGACCAACCATGCGGCATTTTTCCGTACTGTGCGAGGGGCGAGTAGAGTATATTTCCGGCCTGCTCTGCCAGAGAAGCCTGTTTCCTGCGCTGCCCACGCTCAAACGCAATGATGAGATGTTGCAGCCCCTGTTGCCAATACGTATTCGCATCGAACGACACAAAAGAAAGCGTGAGCGGGGCATACGGCGGCGTCTTTGCCCAGGCCCAAAGAGCAGGAGCGGCCACATGGGGGGTCGAAAACGGCATTCTCTCTCCGTACACTCCAGTGGCTAGTTCATTGATGCGCCTGCGTAGGCTGCTGGAGTGGCCAACGTAAGCAAGCACAGGCTGGCCCCCTTCCCGATGGATACGATACAAGCCGCCCGCCCTGGGGATTGGCTCATCTTTTGGTGATAACTGAGCCAATCGCTCAGTGCGACGGAGCGGAAAGTGCGGCGACCAGATCGTCCCCGCAAGAATGCGCTCAATTATCGGTCCAGGATCAAACAAGGGAGATGGAATAGGCATGAAGAGATTTCCTTCGCTGAAAAAAGGAGCCAACCGGGACGCATTCCCGGTTGGCTCTGAAAACGCAGGAAACTATCTGCGTGGCTTGCTCGATAACCTACGATCCTACTTCTGTGTGGATTTCTAACACCTCAAGAGGCTGCTGGAGCAAATCGGGACGAATGGCTGAGATAGTATGATAGAGGATTTCACGGCCTGCCTGATTGCACGCTTCCTCATGAGGATAGTGGTCGATGGTCTGCTCATTGTGTATGACCAGTTGCCCGATGAGGTATTTTCGCAACGTCTCCATGCGTGACGCACTCACCGCACCCTTCTCAAAGCAATGCCGCATTTCTTCCAAAATCTGCTCTGTGAGAAATGCTGCGGCCTGCTCTGGATCTTTTTCATACGCCATGCCCGCTGTCTCGAAGAGAAAAACGGCAATCCAGTCCTCCGCTTCAACCTGATCATCTGGGTCAAAATGGGAGGCATACGGTTGCCGGGGCTGAGCCAACCAGGGAATGCAGCCTGACGCCATTCCCTCCCACAAAGCGCCCTCTAACGCCTGGCGAGGTGCAACTGTCTGGCGACGCTGGCGGTAAACGAGGAGTACTTCACCTCCGCATGGACCCAATGCCTGAACAAGAAACCCTTCAATCTGCTCATCAGTCTCCAGTTGGGGCTGTTTAGGGGCAAGGCTCAGTTCATGATCACAGAGAATACCCGTTTCGCGGGCATCAAGCGAAAACAGGCTCGTATAATAGAGCGTGCTGGCCTCTCCCACCAGGGTGTTGTCAACAGCGTAATGACCACCAGGCTCCCGGTAGCGCTGCGCTGCTGGATTGTTGTACTCAACCGCAGGCACATAGTGGTTAACTGTGCCAAGCAGATAAAACACACTGCCAACAAGAAGCAGGTGTGGATCATCTCCATGCGCTGCGTCATATATCGATTGACCATCACTTGACAATACACAGGCTGTTCCAACAGGCCAGGGATGTGATGGTACCAGGGGTGCATCTGCCTCGTCTGGTGAACTCACTTCGGGTCGCCATTGCAAGTAAAGCGCCCAGGGGACAATAGCTAGAACAGGCTCGCCCCGTTTGGTGACGGTGATCGCCTCAAGCACACCTTTATCCGCTTCTTGCTTAAATTGATCGATGAATTGCGAAAGGTGCTTATGCGCACTCACAATGGAGAAGCTGCGACCCGCAGGTGAGAACGCCACACTCGCCGTATCAGGAGAATCAGCAGGCGCAGAGCGGAGCCAATCCTGCCAGTTCATTATTGCTCCGATTTCGTGATTGTGCACTTTCACCCAGATAATACGAATTATCTGCGCATCAGAGGCGAGTAGGGGTGCCACGCGGTGGCGATAGGAGAGAAAGAGGCTGACAGCCTGGGTCGTGCTCCGTTCTGCAATCAGCACTTTTGGTTGTTCCGGCCCAAGAGCCTCCCTCCACGCCCACGCAAGGTAACGCGGCCAGGGCACCAGCGCAATCACAGGCGTATGACTACGGCCTAATCGCACGGGAGTCGGATCGAGCATATCCTGAAGCAAGTGCGTCAGTAGCGGCTGTACTTCTGTCATAGTAAGTATCGGGGCGTACTTCATGTTTTCTTCTCCCAAAAGCCAGGAGCGAGAACGTGCATGTTCTCGCTCCTGGCTATAATCGAGAGTGGACCAGATCTGGCCAGCACTCTCTTTTTCATCGGTTTGTGGCAAGGAAACCCCGCGTCTTGAGACCGGGGAGGAATTGCCACGCACCGCAGTGCGCGTCTTGCTTCAACGACGTTGAGACCGCGTTCAGCAACGGCGTCGATTTGCATGCACAAAGCGACCTACTATCCTACTTACCTCTCTCTTTTCGCCATATAGGCTCTCGCCAGTCAATTGGCCGAAGCCCCACGTGAAGATTACGAACCTCTTCTAGGCGGGAAATGGCGCTGGCTATACCTCGCTCAAAACGCTCGGCTTGCTCCGAGCCGGTCTCACCACAACGAGATCGCCGATTGATTGTGCGTTGGAGATTTCTCCTGGTGATTTCACAGGCTAAACCTATACGTTGAAGTTCTTGTTCCAACCGCTCTTTTTCTTCACGGACAAACTGAAGCTGTTTTTTGATCTGACGATTGGCCTGTTCAGATGCTCCTTTCTTTTTCCCCATCAGAAACCGTACTTCCAACCGCTCAATTCTCAAACGTGGGCCCATGTGTCCGTCGCTATCTCGCGCGAAAACATAATCTTCAAGCGACGTACTATCAGGCGAGATACAAACAGCGACCCACTCTCTTTTGTATTCAGAGATATGGTCGATCTGCATCTTTTCATCGAGAATAACCGTGAGCAGTGCTGCGACCTCATACAAGGGGTCGGCATAATCCTCCAAGGGGTCAGCGTAATCCTCCAGCAAACCACAAACACGGAGACTCTCGGTGAGAGCGTTTTCAGCGTATTTCTGCGCATCTTCACAAGTGGAAAATGTGTGGGTTGCCGAGTGAACACCATCCAGAAGCAGTGACGCTCCCCAGACGTTGTCCCGTTGGAGAACCGACGCAAGGAAAAGCCGTGATGGTTCGTCGATTACTGATGCACCGGTAAGTTTGCCTTCGGGGTGGTCTACCATGTACGGCCATTGCCTGCTCCACTTTATCCAGGTAAAAAGCATAGGGTTTTCTCCTTTACTTGAGGTAATTCCCCATATCCTACTGGCGACCAGTAGGATATGGGGTTGCCTATTGCTGGCGTTTTTTGTCCAGGCATTTCTCACAGATCAGAACTTTATCATCGGTTTCCCTGGGTTGAAAACCGATGACATGGAGGTGCTCCACCGGATAGGCAGTAAAGCACCACCCACATTTCTGATGGCCTTCTGGTACGACCAGAGAAGGAGACTCTGCCTCATTGGCCACAGCAGGGACAGCATGGCGACGTGCTTGTTCAGTGGCCGCTTGTTGGGCACGCAGGGCCAGAATGCCTGGACGAGGATGTGTGTTTCGTTTGTGGGCTTTTGTGCCATAGCGGCAGACCGGGCAGCCCTCACCCCGATGAAAAGCAGCAGCTTCACCGGGAGTCATATCGCCGTGATTTACACCGTAGCTGTCCCACGGCTCCGCACAAATGGAGCAGGAAACATCATGCATTCTATCAAATCCTTTCATTTGCAAAGGTCCACAAACAGGGCCAAACGATTCATTGAACCTGTCTGTGGACGAAGAAAAAAGAGCCGCTAGGGCTGCTCTCGGTTCATCATTTGTCTGTGCTTAGAGGTCATCCGCAAATAACCTGACGAGATGTTTATGGGTGCAAACAGGTATGTTTAGACTTGCCATCGACAGAGATGTGATCGTTGAGATTGGAGGTCAAGACGAAGAGATAGGAGAAGTTGGGATAGCAAATCTTTGCAGTATCGGCCACATCGATTGCCTCTTCAAAATGATGTGCCTTGAGGGCCGCGTTGAACTCGTTGAGTAGATCGTTGATTTCAGGCACATCCACCTCTTGCTCAACAACACTGGCTTGGACTGAGGCAGAATCGGCGAGGTACTTCAGGAGGTCAACAACTGACCCATTGCCCGCCTGGACGAATTATTCGATGCGTTTCAAGAGATGTTCCTTTCAATGGAAAGAGTAACAAACAGGGAAGAAAGCCGAGTGTGTAAGACGCACGGAGCGAAGCACAATCGGCCAAATCCCATACAACAGGTGATATAATCGCGAGACATGCGAACCTTTACCAGCCTTGTAAATACATAGCATAGGTATATCCATCGCTTCCGTAATCATCCCCGTATCCAAATGTTTCACCCCACATGGTACAGGTGTCTTCCTCTTTGGGCAGATTATCGACATCGATACCGATCTCGGCGTAACGATCAGCGCAAGTTCGGTACTTTTGATATGCCTCCTCCAATCCCTGGCACGCGTTCTCCACCACTGAACACCGATCCTCGGCGATGAGCTTCACCCGTTGCGGAAACCTCAGGTAGATGTATGTGCCACCTTGGCGGTGGTATCGGATATTTCGGACATTATTAAGTATGGCGGTGATACCGTTTGTCATGAATATTCTCCTTCTGCCCTCATGGGCAAACAAACAAACAAACAAGGTCGCTAAGTACAAGCACCCAACTCCCTTTAAGAGTCGGCTCAACTCTGCTCTACCAACTCGTCTCCAAAACTTCATGGAGTATCTGGGCCACCTCTTTCTTCCAGTTAGCCTCGTCCCAAATCCACATTTCCGCATAATCTCTTCCGTACGCATTGAAATACATATGGATTTGGCATTGGACTGCCCCTATAAGCTCAACCTCAATGCCGCAATGCCTCGTAAAGTAGGTGCGCAGCGCGGGTCTCTCAGCAATCTCTTGATGTATTTGTCGGCACAAAGCCCATGCCTGGCGCTCGGTCAGCGTATCTGGATCGCGGAGGTGCAGCAGAGCCTCGCTCAGTTCTTCGGCTGCCGCTTGTTGCACTGTGGATATCAGACGACGAGCGAGCGCACTAAGTTGGTTTGGGGTCGCTTCGATGGCGTTTTTCGTCAGTGCGGTAATGAGGTGATCTTTTGTATAGCCAATGGCCGTAAGCATTTTCTCATCAGCCAAATCGAGGTTAAAGGGAAGAGATTCTTGTGGCATTAAACACACTCCTTTTTGATAGTTGACGTGTTGCGTCGGCCTCCAATAGGCGGCAGCGGGCGCACATTATACGCCTCCAACAGCTTCTTAGACCTCCACTGCGAGTAAAGAGAGCTTTGAAAAATCTCTTCATACTTGTAGGTTTTCATCAGGCGCACGCGGCGCAGCACATGCACTTCATCGCGAATGGTGCATAGGGGAAGCCCATGATACTGTCAAGGACTGTCCTCCGTTAGCACTACCACTAATTCAATGACCTCTCCAGGAAGCACAGGAAGGTCCCGGCGGTTCCACCCCTTAAACTCGGTAAGGGTCCAGTAGGGGGCAGGAGGTAAGTCCATATTGTGATACCATTTGCTGTAGAGCGGCCAGTGAGGCCTCCGATGGAGCCGCTCTGGATGAATAATTCAGAGTGGAACGTAAAGTTTCGCTCTGTTTCACGGCTATCGGAAGCCAGGATGTAACTACCTGCAATCATTCTGCGGGCGGCGTTTCGGGTAAGAAAATTTCCAACGCGTCGGCGTAACTGGCGCACATGCGTTGGTGACAGATGGCTGCACGCTAGCAAAATGGGCGAGGGCCAGGGTCTGCTTGACCCCTGCGTTGGCCATGTGGATCACGGTTTGCGCGGGGTCTGCTGGATCAGAGAACAGGTCCTCAATATATTCCTCCCAGGATTGGATGGCTCGTGCAGAAAGGACCGCACTATAGGCCACATGTGTAAGAGAATGATCCATTTCGTTTTCCTCCTTTTTCTCTACCAAAGTTGCATTTGTTGCGCATCTTTAGGCCAGTTTTCCCAGTCGCCTTTCGCCGGTTCGCGCAGAAGAGACATTGCCTCTTCCATCTGCTGGCGCTTCCTATGATGTGGGAGCACTTCGCAGTAGCCCAATGAGCGGGGTGGATCGGCTAGTTGGGGGATGGACGCAAAGTAATCGTTGACAGCCAAACCAATCGCCCGCGCCATCAGTGGATAGACGCAGTCGATAACCTGATCATATACCTCGTTTACAGAACACGAGCCAGAAAGCCCCGCGTCTTTGAGACCGGGGATGAATGGCTCTTCCTTGTTGGAGGCTTGGGTGGGGTGGGAACAGAGGCCGGATCATCCCAAGTCAGGTAGGTATCCACAGCCCAGCGAATGCGTTCTGCTATCGACACGCCTTCGTGCTGCACTCGCACAGGAAGACGTTCAAGCTGTTTTTCTGTTGGAAAGACATTCGTTCCATGCTCTTGCACGTTGCTCTTTCGTGGTGTATACTCAGTCTAGCAAAAGAGGAAAGAGGGGGCAAGATACCAGCAATGCTGATATACGAGTACAAAGTGGACGGGAACAAGGCACAGTATGCAGCCATTGATGAGGCCATCAAGATCACCCAATTCATTCGCAACACGTGCGTGCGCAAGTGGATGGATGAGCGGGGCGTCTCGGCCAATGACTTGCAGTGTTATTGTGCGGTCCTTGCCAAAGCGTACTCGTTTGCCTCTCTCCTCAACTCCCAGGCTCGTCAAGTGGCGGCTGGTCGGGCCTGGTGTGCGATCCAACGCTTCTATGACAACTGCCGTGAGCACAAGCCCGGCAAGAAAGGCTATCCCCAGTTTCAACACGATAATCGTTCGGTAGAGTATAAAAACAGCGGATGGAAGCTCGATCCTGATGGCAAACATCTCACCTTCACCGATGGGTGCAAGATAGGGCGTTTGCGGCTGGTTGGGAACAAGAAACAGCAGATTGCGACGTTCCCCATCAAGCAGATCAAGCGGGTACGTCTCGTCAAACGAGCAGATGGGTATTATTGCCAGTGTGCGGTACAGGCTGAACGCAAGGTGGAGCATGTGACAACGGGTGCGCAAGTGGGCATCGATGTCGGACTCAAGGAGTTCTACACGGATTCTAACGGCAACACGGTTGGAAATCCCCGTTTCCTACGCAAAGCAGAACAAAAACTCAAGAGGCTGCACCGTCGTCTTTCTCGTACCCAGAAGACGTCATCCAATCGCACCAAGGCCCGTCAAAAATTGGGCAAGGCATACCTGAAGGTTCAACGGCAGCGTGAAGATTTTGCCCGCAAAACGGCAAACGCGCTCGTCATGTCTCACGACTTGATTGCCTATGAAGACCTCACGATTGCCAATATGGTGAGAAACCACCACCTCGCCAAATCCATCAACGATGCTGCATGGGGACGGTTTCTGGCGTGGGTCCAGTACTATGGCGTGATCCACAACGTTCCCATTCTTGGGGTGGCACCGCACTGGACGAGCCAAGAGTGTAGTCGCTGTGGGGAGATCGTGAAGAAATCGCTGAGCGAACGTACCCATCATTGTCTGCATTGTGGACTGGTCATGGATCGCGATGAAAACGCGGCTATCAATATCCTCAAGAAAGCACTGCACTGGCTCAAAACACAAAGCTGTACCGTGGGGCACACGGCAACAGGCACACCACGGCGTGTGCGAAACGCTTCTGGACAGAAGACCACTCCCGCCACTCAGCAATGAGCGGACGGCAAGCCCACTGGATGAAGGAAGAACCCCCGCACCTTTAGGCCGGGGAGTGTCAGCAGCTTCCACACGAGATGGAACGTGCTGGGCAGCATTTTGCGCTGCTGCGTTTGAAGAGCTTTGCATCAGAACTCCCTTCCCTTCCCTTGTCCTATCTGGATTCATGAGCCAGAGCATGTTCTCGAAGATCCTTGGTTCTTTTCCTCCCAAGTATCGCAGCGTCACTGGTTGCTTTCGACGACACCCGAACTTTTTCGACGAAGGAATATCTTCGTTGGTGGAAGCGTACTCGACAATAAGTACGAATTGCAACACACCTTTGATTCGAAACCCAGGTGGTCTATCTGGTCAGACCAGGATCTTCAGAATTTGGCAGTATCAGATGAGGTTTAAAGGTCAGCGTCCCTGACTTGCAAAATAATAAACACACGCCTACATCTCAGTCTAGTCTCAGAATGAATTCTTCAATCTCCTCGCCACGCGCGTTAGCAAATCCCTTGCCCTCGCCGATACGAGTGAACCCGCATTTTTCTAGAACTCGTAGCGAGGCGTGATTGTCTTTGGCAGCACGCGCATAAAGAGGACGCACTTTGATGTGCAAGAGAAATGTTGCGAGCGCCCTGGTAGCAATGCCCTTACCCCAGTAGGGCTTACCAAGCCAATAGCTGACTTCTGGTTTCTCGAACTCTTCATCCTCGTAGCTCAGGACGTGGCCAGCCACATGCCCGTTAAAGAGGATGGTCTGGATAGCGCTGCTGGCGCTGATCTCGCCTCCCAAAATCATGGCCCAGTGTGCCATGAAGGCATCCCTGTCCGCCGGGTTCCTGGCCGTGAAAGCGGCCATATGATTCGCTTCCGGGTCCAGTTGGTTGTCAAAGAAGATAGGGAGGTCGCTCATCATTACGTCCCGCAAGATAATGTTGTGAGTTTCGGGGTTGGATACTGCTCTTTCCATGTCATTCTCTCCTAATTGACTAGAGCCGCCTAGCACATGTTCTGGTGCTAGGCGGCTCTGCACTTATGCCTCGGCGCTTATCACAGCACTACTCGTGTCCTCCAACCGCACAACCTCTAACACCCTCCCCTGCACCAACTCGACACCCTTGCGTACTCGTGGGAAGAATTTGAGTTCGCTGGCTTTGATGGGTAAGGCTTGGTCGCCGTTGGCGCTGGACCAAGTGAAGAGGAAGTGGTCGCGTTCGGTGATGATGGTGGCTTGCAGGATACGATCATCGTCTACGAGATCGGTGGTGACAACGCCGGCTGTGGCGCGACCCTTCTGCGGATAGTCGGGCAACAGCACTTTCTTGACGAAGCCGCGCTGTGTGACGACCAACAGACTGATTGGCACGCTGACGGTGCTCTGCAATTCGCTGTCCAGGTAGACGGCGCTGACAACTGCGGCTTTTGGTCCCAGGGCTATTGCGGCCACACCCTGCCCAACGCGGCCTTGAGCACGTATGGTCTCGTCGCTCACACGCAGCGTTTGGGCGTTGTCAGTTGTGACGAAGTACTCGCCCTGACCACGCGAGATCAGTGCGGTCAGTATAGCATCGCCCTCAGCTAACTTCATGTCCTGCAAACCGTTCAGATCGGCGGTTTTGTACTCACTAAGTGGGGTCTTCTTGACCTTGCCGAGCTTGCTAAAGACGACCAGATAACGCTCCTCGTCGTAGCTCTCGATGGGCAGGATACTCATGATCTCCTCACGCGGCTCCAATTTCAGCAGATGGCGCAACGGCTCGCCTTTCGATGGACGCGTGCCCTCTGGGATTGCGTGGGCGGCGATCTGGAAGATGCGTCCGCTAGAGGCCACGCAGAGCAAGTAGGCTTGCGACGTCGTGCTGACCACTTGCCGCAATTGCTCATCGCCGCGCACGGGCGTATAGCTGGCATCGCCGTTCTTACCTTTCAGCGCGAAGGTACCGGATGGCAGGGCTTTGAGTGCTCCTGCACGCGTCATAGCCACGGTCAACGGCTCGCGTTCGTGCAGGCTTGCCACGGCGGTGATCGGTTCGTGGGCCAGTCCCTCGGCATCGATGACGGTACGCCGCTCGTCGCCAAATTGCTTGCTTAACTGCTGCATCTCTTTTTTGAGTAGCGAGATCAGAGCTTTACGGTCACTGAGCAGGGCTTGCAGTTCAGCAATGCGCGTCGCCAGATCGATCTTCTCCTTGGCGTACTTGCTGGCGTCCATCTTGGTGACTTGCGCCAGGGTCATAGAGGCGATCACATCGGACTGGATGGGCGTGAGCGTATACTTCTCTTCGATGGTCCTGCGTGCTGCCGCTCGGTCCTCGGCTTGTTGGAAGATGGTGACGATCTGCTCGGCGTGGCTGGAGCCGACGATCAGGCCATCGACGATATGCAAGCGTTCCTGAGCCTTGCGCAGATCGAACTGCGAGCGACGCGTTAACACGTCGATCTGATGATTATTCCAGTAGTTGAGCAGTTCGACCATGCCGACATGTTTGGGATGACGCGCCGCTTGCATTGATTCGCCGAAGAGAAAGACCATCTGGAACGATTGCGCGATCTGCAAATCGGTCTCGCTAAAGCATTGCGAGAGGCTCTGCGCGGCATCAGCATCTTTGCGCAGTTCGAGCACGATACGCGTGCCCTTCTCGGTATCGCTCTCGTCGCGCATATCGATCACGCCATCCAGTTTGTGCGCGTTGATGGCCTTCGCAATCGATTCCTTGACCTTATCTCGACCAATCGGCGGTAGTTGTGTGACGATCAGGGCACGGTTGCGCGGCGTCTCTTCCAGACGTACATCGGCTCGCACGATGATACGTCCCTTGCCGGTGGTCATGTAATTCTTGATGCCCTCGATGCCGATCACACTGCCGCCCTGGCTAAAATCCGGGCCTGGGATATAGTTCATCAGTTGCTCAACCGTCATCTCAGGCCGATCCAGCAGAGCAATGCAGGCACGTAACACTTCGGTCAGGTTGTGCGGTGGTATGTTGGTTGAGAGGCCCACAGCGATGCCGCTAGAGGCGTTGACGACTGGCGGGATGCGGCCAGGCAGGTAGTCCGGCTCCACAACCTTGGGATCTTGCTTGTAGGTCGGATGCAGGGGCACAGTGTCGCGTTCCATGTCGGCCATCAGCGCCTCCGCCAGTGGCGAGAGACGCATTTCGGTGTAACGATAGGCCGCAGGCGCGTCCCCATCCTCGCTGCCCATATTGCCCTGACCCTCGATCAAGGGATAGCGCAAGGTGAACGGCTGAGTCATCCGCGCTGCGGCATCGTAGACCGAGGTATCGCCGTGCGGATGATAGTTGCCCAGGATCAGGCCAACGATTTCAGCACTTTTGACAGTAGGTCGGCTGGAGAGATAGCGTGCTTCGCGCATACCTGCCAGAATGCGCCGCTGCACTGGTTTCAGACCGTCGCGAGCATCAGGCAGGGCGCGATCAGTGACCACAGAGAGGCCATACGTTGCAAACGCCTGCGCCATAATCACGGAAAAATCTTCTTCGCGAATGATACCTGTTTCTCTATTCGCATCTGTTGTTGTACGAGCCATTACCCACTATTTCCTTACTTGACTGTTTCAGTTAACGCCGCCCTGCCCAAAGACGGACGTGAGGTCCGTTGGTTTGCTCCTCGTTCGGCAAGGAGCTTGCCTCCCACATCGCCTTGTGTGTAGAGCCGTGAGCGAGCCGCATTTGGGGAATGAAACAGGCAGCCTCCGGTTTTGAAACTACACGTCCAAGAAATAAATTATACGTCCAATTCCCGAATCTTCCGGGCGTGTTCGGCCAGGAAAAGACGCCGAGCTTCCGCGTTTTTATCTTCCATCAATTGATCGACCAGCTTGGCCGCCAGTACCCCATCTTCCATTATTACGCGTTTGAGCGTGCGGTGTGCGGGATCGAGGGTTGTATCACGCAACTCCTTGGGGTTCATTTCACCTAACCCTTTAAAGCGTTTGAATTCCAAATCTTTCGCGTCGGGACGAGCCTTGATAAATTGTAGGCGTGCCTCGTCGTCGAGCAGCCACGTCACTTTGCCTTTGTACTTGACCGAATAGAGCGGCGGGCAGGCGATATAAATATGACCATGCTCGATCAGGTCGCTGAACTCCTGGTGGAAAAGAGTCAACAATAAGCACTGGATGTGCAGACCGTCCACGTCGGCGTCGGTGGCGATAATCACGCGGTTGAAACGCAAGCGACTGAGATCGAACGAGTTGCGTGTGCCAGTGCCCAGTACATTGATGATTGTGCGGATCTCTTCGTTGGCTACGATACGGCTCAGGTCCGCCTTAGCTACGTTGAGCGGCTTGCCTTTGAGCTTGAGTACCGCCTGGAATTCCGAGAAGCGCCCCTGACCAGCACTCCCGCCGGCTGAGTCGCCTTCGACGATAAAGAGTTCAGAGCGTGCCGGATCGTTTGTATTGCAGCGCAGAAATTTTTTCGAGAGCGTCGTGTCGATCAATTCGCCATTTTTCTTGCTGCCAGTACGCGCCAGTTCCTCGACCAGTTGGGCCTCGTTGCGGGCTTTCTGCATCTGCTGAATTTTTTTCAGCCAATCTTTGCCGGAACTGGCATTATGCTCGAACCACTCTTTCAGCCCTTCATCGACGACTGAGCGTACAATACCCTCAACTGGTGCATTGTTCAGACGGTCCTTGGTCTGGCCCTGGAATTGGGGATTGACCAGCTTGACCGAGATCACGACGTTCAGCCCTTGCAAGATAATCTCGTTCTTGAAACCATCCTTCTCACGGCTCTTGATAATCCCCATTTTGAGGGCGTTGTCGTTGACCACTTTGGTGAGCGCGGCTTTGAAGCCAGTTTCGTGCACGCCACCGTCGCGTGTACGCACAGCGTTAGCATAGCTGTAGACCGTGGCTTTATAGCCGGTAGTTGGCTGTAACGCGACCTCAACTTGCACGCCATCCTTCGCTTTGGTCATGCTGACTACCGGCTTGAAAAGTGGCGCTGAGGTCGTGGTTGCTAGGTCGCGCACATAGTCGGGCAGACCTTCTTTGGAGTAGTAGACATGCTCGATCTGCTGCTCGCCTGCGTCGTCCCAGGCATCCAAATGGAAGTAGACGCCGCGATTGAGATAAGCTGCGGCCTTCAAACGGCTCTCAACGGCTTCCAGGGCATAGTAGGCATCGGTATCAAAAATCGTGCTATCGAAGAGCCAGCGCAACATGGTGCCATGTTCTTTGGGATCGCACCGTTTGATCTTATGAGGCAGCGCTGCACCACGGCTGAAGACTTGCGTAAAGCAATGACCATCCTTCCAGACGGTCAGTTCCAGCTTTTCCGATAGCGCGTTAATCACCGTCGAACCAACGCCATGCAGGCCGCCAGCAGTTTTGTAAACGCCCTCTTCAAATTTGCCACCTGAATGGGGCACGGTCAGGATTACCGTGGCTGCCGGGAGATAATCGCCCTGGTAGAGCATGGGATCGAAGGGCATACCACGAGCCTCGTCGCGCACAGTTACCCAGCCAGCACGGTCAAGCGTGACCCAAATATGCGTGCCATAGCCAGCCACCGCCTCGTCCACAGCATTGTCCAGCGCCTCCCAGATCAGGTGTTGCAGGCCGGAAGCGGAGGTCGAGCCAATATACATGCCCGGACGATGCCGGATGGCCGCGATCCCCTCTAGCACCTGGATATCCGAGGCGGAATAGGCGTTTGGTTTCTTTCCTCGTGTCATTGTTTTTGTCTCGATTGGTGATGAAGTATGCATTGGGCGCGATTCTACCACATCGCTGAGTGGTTTGTCTCCAAAGAGGGAGAGTTGTGTGCCTGCATCTGTCTCAACCAGGGTCGGAGCTTTTTCTTTGGCGGGACGAGCCATCGGTGTTCCTCTCTATGCTTCGCTTTTTTTTGCTTTTTCAGCATACTAGCTCTTATTCTCAAAGTCAAGGGTATTCGGTCATCAGTTCTAAATATGTCCCTTGCCCTGAAAAACGCTACCACTTTATAGACACGCCAGAAAAATAGGGATATAATACGTCCAAAGCTCGTCACTACCAATGTTTTCACAAGCTACATTGTCGCACAAAGGATTATGCCGTTTATGGACAACCCACCCGCTACATCTCGTCCGCAGAAAACGCCGTTTTTGATTAACCGCAACTATGCCCGCCTCTGGACTGGTCAGACTATCTCCACTCTGGGTGATATGGTCTTTGATACCACATTGGTACTCTGGATTGCAATAAGCATCGCACCTAACCAGCCCTGGGCACCGCTCGCCATTAGTGGTGTGCTCATCGCCGCTGCG
>JBDTBU010000114.1:0-10347 GCA_039923935.1 Ktedonobacteraceae bacterium
GTTATGGATAATATGTCTAGATGACTTGACGACTATTTTTTTTCAAGGTACACTGCACATATATAATCATGTATTTTGCAGGAGTAACTACTCAAGCCTGCTCTCCCAGAGGGACTGAATAGGTACGTATAGTATTTGGTTATGTCTGAGTGTAGCTGGGAGATCTGTCCTCTACTCAGGATTGGATCTTCAAAACGCGGGTCTTTTAGGAGGAAAGTCTTATGCGATTTTCGCGCTCGGCTATGGAAAGGCCATTTAACCGTTCCACTCTTGGTCTTTGCCTGCTTTTATTGGTTTTGCTCGGTTCTCTTACCCTGGGTCAGGGTCTTCTATCGACAGCACACGCGCAAACTGCTGCCAAGACAAACCCTTTGCAGTACGACCAGTTCTTGCTTCAGGATACTGCTGGGCAGTTCAAGCACTGGAAACTGAATGGAGTCAAACTGCAGGGCGACATTTTTGGGCGTGCCTCTCTCCAACTCAAGTCAGAGAACAAAAAAGCCCTCACCTGCACATCGAGCGACATCGATGGTGGAACCGCGAGTTATAATGCCACGGCTGGCCTCTGTGCTGGGACCGATCCTATGGCAGCCGGAAGCTACGACACCGGCATTAACTACTACAATGGGGGAAGCTTTTACTACGGCACTCTGACATCGCCAGTCATCAAAACCAAACAGGAGATCACAACCATCATCTCTTCCTGGGATGCGACGACGCCTACTGGCACCTGGTTGGAAGTGCATGTACGCACGTTGGAAAATGCGAGTTGGACGCACTGGTATGATCTGCCAATCTGGGCCAGTGATTTCAGCACCATTAGCCGTCACAGTGTGGATGGGCAGGCAGATGACGGCGGCAGTATTGCTACCGACACCTACTACACAAACAACGTCAATGCCACGGCCTACCAGTTGAGCTATACGCTCTTCACTACGTCTCCATCGACAAGCTTGACTCTGCGTCGTATTTCGGCCATTGCCTCTTTCGATGTCACTGATTCCAGTCAGTTTCCGGTGGTTGCTCCTGACAAGTCTGCCTGGGGTATCAACCTGCCTGTGCCAGAACGCTCGCAGAACCTGACACAATACACTGGACTGGGCTTTGGCGGCGGCGGCGAAGTCTGGTGTAGCCCGACCTCGACAAGTATGGTTGCGGCTTACTGGAGCAAGTTGTTGGGGGATTCTGCCCTCAACGAGACGGTTCCTGACACCGCCAGGGATACCTATGACTATACGTATGACGGCACAGGAAACTGGCCCTTCAACACTGGCTATACTGGCGGCAAGGGCTTGCGCTCCTTTGTGACGCGCATGTACTCGCTTAGCCAGATCGAGCAATGGATCAAAGTCGGAGTGCCGGTTGTGATTAGCATTGCCTTTGGAATAGGCCAACTACCCGGTGCTACCTACAGTACAAGTGGTCACCTGATGGTTGTACGTGGCTTTACTGCTACTGGCGACGTGATCGCCAATGATCCGGCTATGGGGGGCACTACTAGTAATGCAGGTGTGCAGATAGTCTATCCGCGTGCCATCTTCCAATCTCTGTGGTTGAATGCCTCGAACGGGACCGTGTATATCAACTATCCCGAACACTGGACTACACCGACAAAAGATGCTCTCGGAAGCTGGTCTGGCGATTTCTAAAGCACGCCCTCTCAAACATGTTGGATAACAAGAAGGCTGGCGAAGCACGATAGGCGTGTCTTCGCCAGCCTTCTTGTCTGACATTAGTTAGACTTTTTCTCACTCTCCCGTTCGCGCAACTCAACGCTTAAGACAGTGTCAATATTATCAATTACCATTCTCCAGTGAACTTGATTCGCAAGTGGCTCGTATGCCCTCTTTTAACAAATGGATATTTAAATTTATGTATTATAGCTATTTTAGAACGAGTTACAATTTGAGCACCTTTGCGTTTATTATATTGGCAACTATTGAATGAATAGATATTTCAAAGGAAGGGTGTTTATGAGTGATGAACGTGCTAGGTTGCTCCAATTACTGAGCAAAACTATTTCTGATTACCGTGTCGGCGAGGTCGTATCCATGACTTCCGATCATATAGAAAATTGGTTAAGCCAATTTGAGAGCAAGGATCAACCTGTTATTCTTCAAGAGATGAATTTTATAATGGAAAAGTTGTATGTCTCTCGACAATGTGCAAAACTTTGTGTGCATGAGTTTCTTAAATGGCTTATAGGCTCGAAAAAACCCGAAGTGGTTTTATCTCATATACATTTTTTGCATACCAACCAAAGTGGCAATAGCCAGAAAGAGATGCTCAATCTTGTTGATGAGATTTTGCTAGAAAATTATGGTCTCAACATCGCTTCTATTGATACTCATGACATACAAAATTACATATACATGGATGATGCCATTTATACAGGAAATAAGATGTATCATAGTTTGAAAGAAAGTTTTGAATTTTTAAGACATAATAATAAATTGGAGAAATTAATAGTATATGCAATAGCTATTCATACATCTGGCTATAAATATGCCATACAACGCATAAAAAATACTTATAGTAAACTTGATGTTAAGCTATATGCATCTTCAGAAATAGAAGATACTCGTTTTTCTCGCTCTAATATTGGAATACTCTGGCCTGAGTTAACAACAGAACATTCTCTAATTAATATGTATACAGCTAATATGTATGCACTTGATGGACAAAAGCTGGAAAATAATAAAATTTTTCGACCATCAGGATATATATTACAAGAAAAACTTTTCTCCTCTTCACAAGCAAGAAGAACTGTCGAAAGAGCGTTCCTAGTCAAAGGTATCGAGCTTATTCAAGGTAATCAGTCTCAGGCTCGATCTATACGTCCTTTAGGTTTTATGAAGCTTACCTCTCTCGGCTTTGGAACTTTGTTTGTCACATATAGAAATATCGCGAATAATTGCCCTCTGGTGCTCTGGTGGGGAGATCCCCGATATCCAGTTACGCATCCATTTAGTAAATGGTACCCACTCTTTCCGAGACAAACAAATCAATGGTAATGTTATACTCGGTAATGCTATACTATAGCTAGTCAAAGAACATATATTCAATGCCCATACTTGTTTAGGGAGAGCAGATATGCAATTTCAGTCTCGAATTTATTACCGTAATGAGTGCACTACCTTTCTAAAAACTGCTGAGCAATTTGGTGGTTTATCAAATATGGCAGGAGGCTATCCTTTATTGCTCAACGATATCTCCATTTACACTTCAGAAGCTCTTTATCAGGCATGTCGATTTCCCCACAAATCAGAACTACAAAAGCTCATTATTTCGCAAAAGAGTCCTATGACGGCTAAAATGAAAAGTAAACCTTATAGGAGCGACTCGCGCTCAGATTGGGATGAGATACGTGTACAAGTAATGTGGTGGTGTCTACGTGTGAAACTTGCGCAGCACTGGGAAAAATTTGGTGGACTTCTCCTCTCCACAGACAATAAATTTATTGTAGAGGAATCGTACCGTGATCAATTCTGGGGAGCCAAGCCTGTCGATTCAAAAGCCCTTACTGGCTTTAATGTATTAGGTCAGCTACTCACGCATCTGCGCGAACGACTGAAAGGCTCGAATTCAGAGAAATTAAAGGTGGTTTTTCCCCTACTCCTTCCACAATTTTTTCTAATGGGTAAGCCTATAGAGCTAATCAAGGCAAAAAACTGTGAGATTATGCTAAACCATGCTGCTTTGATCGATCAGCCAACTAAAGAAGCGCTAAATTATCCAGAAGAGAAAGACACTATTAATTTCAACAGAAATATAACACAAAGTAGTATATCTACAACTATTGTGAAAGAACAGGTCTCACTTCTTTTAAAAGATAACAAATCTATTCAGCTTACTTTTGATTGTTAATCAGTATAAAAATATTATTGGAATGATTGAAAAGTAATTTGAGGTTTTAAGCTTGAGGAATAACCCGCTCGTTCCATTATTCTCTCTCAAATTGTCTGGTTAAACTTCCGACATTCCTATTTGGAAGTATGAAAAATTGGTCTATCCACATGTGTTGTTTCCTGGCTATAGTAGCAACCACCCAGCTACACGCCATCTGCTCTACGTCTAGTAATCCCACCTCATTTACGAGCACGGGAGGCCCTCCCAATAACTTGACTGGGCCATTGGGATTACCATAGTTTGTTTGGGGTGTCGAATAAGCTGATCGAATTGGATGGGATAGCAGAGACTATATCCTCCACCCCCCCAATTGGGCTAGAAAATGAGAGAAGCTGTTTGCTTGTGCTATAGTGGGCAAATAACGGTTTGGACAGTCACAGATTATCTATCTATTCTGGTAAAACGCTCGCAGAGAGAGAAATACAGCGAGGCCAGCAAAAGAGCAATTATTCAGGCAGAGAGGGATATTATGCAAGAGTGGACGAACCCGCAGCGTATGAGTGCATATCAACCTGCACGCAAAGTCATGACCTATACTATTTTGTGCTTTTCGCTGGCAGGACTGATCTTCGGCTTCGCCGCAGGCGGCTTTTTGGGACGTGGGCCAAATACCGCACAAACTCCCCCAAAATCAACGCCGTCTATCGTACACCACATGCCATCACCTGCGATTACGGTCACACCAACACCAGAGAATATCTTTTTAGACGATTCCATTATCACCCACATTGCGACTTCAGAGAAGGCAGACAGCACTACGAGCTATACGTTCTCAGCCCAACCTGTTTACAAAGGTACCAACAAACCTATCGATGTAACTGATGTTACGTGCAGGCTCTGGCTAACGAAAGACTTGGATGGAACATATGCAGCCATCAGCGCCAATAAATATGCGATTTTGCACAGTATTAGTGGATTGACTCAACCTTTCCCTCTAGAAACCCCTGCTGCTCTGGTTTTTACTCCCACTGTTCTGCAAGTTCAACCTTGCTCTGCCAGTGGGAGCACCACCTGGACCTATACCCTCTCTCCAACTGTGACACCAGGCACCTATTATCTTTTTGTCTTAGCTGACTGGAAAGGCACACACTTTAATACGTCTGCACGCCAGATTCAGGTCACTGCTTAACAAAACCTCACGCTTGCCCAACCACGCGATTATACACCTGCGTGGTGGAGAGATGCGCGTGACCTAGCAATTCCTGCACTGAGCGCAGTTCCATACCCTCGCGCAACATCAGCACAGCGAAGGAGTGGCGCAGAACATGCGGCGTGATCTCGGTGATGCCTGCTAGGCGTGCATAGCCCTTGATAATCAGCCAGAAACCCTGGCGGGTCAAGCGTTCACCGTGGTGATTGAGAAAAAGCGCCTGCTCCTCAGGATGCCGAGAAACAAGCTGTGGGCGGACCGCATCGAGATAGTGCAGGGTGGCCTCGACAGTCGCGGCGGGCAGTGGCAAGGTGCGTTCACGTTGGCTACGACCCCGCCGACCAGGACAGACAACTGTGGCCGGGTCAATGTGGAAATCAGCTAGGTCTAGGGAAACGAGTTCACTGACGCGCATACCAGTGGCGTAGAGCAAGTGCAGCATAGCAAAATCGCGCTGGCCTGCGGGTTGCGCAACCTCGATCTGCTTAAAAAGGCTAGCCATCTGTTCCTGAGTCAACGTCTGCGGAGATGGTTTAGCAACACGCGGTGCCTCGAAGTTCTCCAAGGGATCGGTGGCAACCAGCTCTGTGGCACGCAGGTAACGGAAAAACGCCTTCAACGCCGCCAACTTACGGGCAATAGTAGCGGGACGATAATCCTGCCGCTCGCGCATCTCCAACAGATAAGCGGCCAGATGCTCACGGGTAACCTCCGGCCAGTTCTGGATTGACTGACGAGCTAGGTAGGTGCAAGCCTGGCCCAGATCATTGCGATAGGCCATCACGGTATTCTGATTGGTACCCTGAAAAGGTGCACCATCCTGGGCGGTATCCACTACGGAAAGTACGGTCAAATATTCATCAACAACGTCTTGCAACATAGAACAACTTCCGTTCTTACCATATAAAAGGAGTTGCAAGGGCCGGGAGATTGCGAAATGCGACGGCCTCTACGCTTCCTTGTCTTCCTATTTTCTATTTTGAAATGAAAACCGCAAATCTCTATACGTGCGGCCATTATAGTTGATTAGCCTGGAAGAAAGCAAATCATGAGGCAAATAGCACGCCGAAAAGTGCTATAATAAGACACATCTTCTACCTCGCACAACAAACATTCAAAATGGGTGGTCATAGGAAAAAAAGCTGACCTCTCTACAAAACATAAGGAGCTTGGAAGCATGGGTAAGTTGTCGGATTTGTTCGCGCATGTGCGCAAGACCCGCAGTGGCAAGGGTATGGGTTTCGCAGGCAAAAGCTCCCCGACGCTCAAAGCACGGGAAGTCGCGTTGCTGGTGGAGTTAAGTGGGACTGATGCAGGCAATGCAGAAGCAGCGGTGAAAGCTGGCGCGGACGGGCTTATTTTCACCTGGGACGGCCAGGGCAAAGGCAATACAGACGCGCTACATAGTGCCGTAGAGGCCGCACATGCAGCAGGCGAGCAGGTTCTCTGTGGCCTGCACCTCACTGGCGGCTGGAAGAAGCTAGAACGCAAGGACTTCGAGCGTTTCAAAGAGTTGGGTCTGAGCTTTGTGATACTGCCTCTGACCGCGCCTGCACGCTTGCTGGGCCTGCACGTTAAAGATTTAGAGGTGGTGGTTTCGGTGCCAATGCGTGAGGGTGAACTCTATCCGGTCTTTATTCGCAATCTCTCGGCCTTTGAGAAGGTCGCGGCCATTCACTTGGACTTTAACTTGAGCAGCGAGGTCGGCAGCATGTCGATTGAGGATATACTCCGCTATCGGGCCGTGCGTGAGGCAGTCCACGCGCCCGCGCTGATCCACGTCAGCAGCACGCTCGGCGAGGACGATGCTTACGCGCTACTCGCTCTCGGTATTCAGGCTGTGGTACTGGCAGAGAGCAAGGACACTGGGCAACAAGTTTCAGCCCTGCGCGAAGTGCTGGAAAAAGTACACCGCGATGAGAAAGATACATCAACGTTGGGATTGAACATAAAAGGATAAAGATATGCGGAGGGACGCCGGCCATCGCGTCCGGCGTCCCTTCTGTTCCTATGCACGTAACCTCTATCACGACGATGTAGAACTATACATGTGCCAGTGGAGTTGGCGACGCGGCACACGTTTGAGCAGTTTGCGGGTAGTTTCCCAAACGTAGGCGGGATCAGCATTGTTGCGCCAGAAATAATAACAGCCAAGTTCGTCTGGCTCCAAGCCCAGGATACTGCCAAACGCTGTCTCCATCGCAGCCTGATTATGCTCATCAATGTTGAAATTTTGCAACCAGAGCTGGCTCTTTTTGCCCGTTGTGCGCGTAGACTCAATGATTTCACGTCCCCATGGCTCAACGCGAGCAACATCTTCCTGCAAGATATCCCAGAAGAGATGCCCACCCAGGACATCGAGCTGCGGAATAGCCGCGACATCCTCAGCCAGACTAATATCTTGGGGATGCAAGACAATCGTGGTCTTCACATGCTCATTGACCTGTTTCACATACGAACACAGTTCGCCCAAGAACTCGACGAGTGCACGTCGGCGGAAACGCGCCAGGTCGGTCACATCTGGACAGAGTGCGCGACAAGCCGAGCAATAACATGTGACCTCCAGGCCGCGTGGCTCGTCGAGCAAAATGCCATTGATGGGGTAGGTTGTCAAATAGCGCTCGATCTCGCGAAAAAGCCACGAGCGAAATGACTGATGGTTAAAGCACGACATCTCATGATAGCGACCATGCTGATCCATCACTCGCGATTGGGGATGGCGAAATGTGTACCAACTTGGCATCAGCGAGGGACCGGCGAACAGGTTGCCAAAACGTCCCAGACTCAGGTGGAACTTCAAGCCCGCATCCTGAGCCAGCCGCAAGCCACGTTCAAAATCACGCTGCCAACGTTGTTCTTCCTGCTCGTGGATGGTATAGAGAATGCTGTTCGCGCCCGTAGCGCGGATTTGCTCGAAATCTTGCTTGACCACTTCTGGACGGAGCAACGCGTGAAAATAGGCAACGGTTATATCCATCAAAGCCCCCAACCTGACACTCGTGAAGTACGTAAATCGTGTTAACTTAAGGCAACCAGCCTGCGCACAACTGTAGAACATACGCTGATGCATGTGCAAATACATGATCGAGTATAGCATAGCAAACGTCTAGACAGTCATACATGCAGAAATATGGGCTACCAAAGGGGGTTTTTCACCGTTTGAGCTTGACAACTTTTCTGTTTGTATGCACAATGACTCCCATGAGTTACGTACAACACGCACAAAACCCCAGTGTATGCTTTAGCAGAGCTTACGCGAAGATCAATCTCACACTAGATGTGTTAGGGAGACGCGCTGATGGTTATCATGAACTGGCAACCATTATGCAGGCCGTTGATCTGTATGACACGCTCTGCTTGACGGAGATTGCGGACGAGACGGTCCAACTGCACTGCGATAGACCCGAATTGAACAGTACGGACAATCTGGCAGCACGCGCGGCGCTTCTCATACGCCAACGCGTGCAGAGCAAGCGCGGGGTTTTGATTGAACTGCACAAACGTATCCCAATGGCGGCAGGTTTAGGTGGAGGTAGTAGCGATGCTGCCGCAGTATTGCTCGCATTGCAGCAATGGTGGCAACTTCCGCTCTCCGCAGTTGATTTGCTGGAAATGGCTGCAACCTTGGGTTCGGATGTGCCCTTTTTCCTGAGCGGTGGTCTGGCTTTCTGCGAGGGACGAGGCGAACGGGTGACACCGCTAGCCCCACGCTGGCCAGTCTCAATGCGCTGGCTGCTGCTGGTCAAGCCAACCATTGCCGTCTCGACAGCGGCGGTCTTTGGCAGTTTGCCAGCCAGCGATTATAGCAATGGCACGCATAGTCAGGCAATCCGTACAGCTTTGGAAGAGGGACGTGAACTACCCATGCAACATCTGCATAATGGGCTGGAACGTGGAGTGCTGGAACGCTATCCCCAGGTGGCCAAGGCCAGACGCGATCTGCTAGAGGTGGGCGCACAACTGGTACAGCTTTCGGGCAGTGGCCCAACGCTTTTCGCGCCTTTCAGTGGTTTAGTGCAAGCTAGGGAAACGCTGAATGCGATGCAGATCAAAGGATACGAAGTGTATCTAACACGTGCAATATATCCCACAACCGGGGATATATGTTTGTTCTAAATTGGATGTAAGGAGATAAGGCTACTATGGCAGAACAACTTTACTACTGCGTGAAATGCAAAGACAAACGTGAGATGAAGGACGCCCAGCAAGTGACCATGAAGAATGGCAAACCTGCGATGAAGGGCCAGTGCTCAATCTGTGGCACGACGATGTTCGCAATCGTCGGCGCAAAAAAAGAGCTAAAAAGCTAATTCGCCGAATGGCGTTTGATAGAGCATTGTCAAGAGAGAAGGCAGAAGCAGCCTGTATGCGCTGGTTCTGCCTTCTCTCTTAGCGCGGGTAGCACTTCTACTCGTTGATGGAAACGGGTTGGTGAGCGCGTGCCTGACGCTCTGCAAGGATGGTGAACAGACACAACGAGCAAAGAGTACTAACCTATAGCGTTCCTTTCTGACAGTGAGATATGATATCCAAAAAAGGTCTAGCTATTTCATGAAACGCTTCTTGCGTGCACTAATTCTGTGGATTGTACGCGTGCTCGGTTGGCCGGGAACGCGCAAAGTAACTCGTAAGGCCCGCTGGGACGGCACGCGAGCACCGAAGATACTCCTGGTGCGCCCCGATCATCTGGGCGATCTTATCCTGGTGACGCCCGTTCTCAACGCGTTGAAGGAGCATGCCCCCAATGCGCAGATTACGCTGATGGTTGGCCCGTGGTCGAGCGTGATTGTGACACGTCATCCCGCTGTTGGCCATGTGATTACCTGCCCATTTCCTGGCTTCCAACGCGCTCCCCAGGGAGCACTAGCACCTTATAAGCTACTCTTCAGCACAGCGCGACAGTTGCGTCAGGAGCAGTATGATCTAGCGATTAATGTACGCCCAGACTTTTGGTGGGGAGCAGCATTGCTCTATTTGGCGGGCATCCCGCGCCGTGTGGGCTACGCGCTACAGCCGGGCCAGCCATTTCTGAGCGTGGCCCTGCCTGTGTCGGAGAGAGAACACGCGACAGTCTCAAATCTACGTCTGGCCAGTGCAGGACTGGTCGCGTTGGGCTACGAGCCGTTGGCCGAACCTTTCACGCCACAAAACTATCCCACGCAATTTGTGCCAACCGAGGAAGAACGTCTCTGGGCCAAAGAACGTTTGCGCAGCGAGGGCATCGCTGAGGATGCGCCCCTGATCGTGATTCCGCCAGGCAGTGGGGGCGCGGTCAAACTGTGGCGCTC
>JBDTBU010000115.1:0-32709 GCA_039923935.1 Ktedonobacteraceae bacterium
CAACGCTGACCGCTGCAATCACCAAAGTGATGGCAACGCTCTCAAAAGACAACAAGTACATGGCGTTCGACCAGATCGACAAAGCGCCAGAAGAGCGCGAGCGCGGTATCACTATCGCGATTGCCCATGTGGAGTATGAGACGGAGAAACGCCACTACGCCCATGTGGACTGCCCTGGTCACGCGGACTATATCAAGAACATGATTACCGGCGCGGCCCAGATGGACGGCGCGATCCTGGTGGTGAGCGCTCCTGACGGCCCGATGCCCCAGACCCGCGAGCACATTCTGCTGGCCCAGCAGGTGGAAGTCCCGTCAATGGTGGTTTTCCTAAACAAAGTTGACATGATGGATGACGAGGAACTGCTGGAACTGGTCGAGATGGAAGTACGCGAATTGCTCACCAAGTACAAGTTCCCAGGCGACGACCTGCCGATCATCCGTGGCTCAGCCCTCAAAGCGCTGGAGAGCAAGGGCGATTTGTCGCGCAACGATCCGAATGCTAAATGCATCTGGGATTTGATGGACCAGGTGGACAACTACATTCCGTCCCCTGAGCGTGCCATCGACAAGCCGTTCCTGATGCCTATCGAAGATGTCTTTGGCATTAAGGGTCGCGGCACCGTAGGCACTGGCCGTATCGAGCGTGGCGTGGTCAAGACCGGCGAGTCGGTGGAGATCGTGGGCATGACCGAAGGTGCACCTCGCAGCGTCGTCGTGACGGGCGTGGAAATGTTCCAGAAGACGCTGGACACGGGCATGGCGGGCGACAACGTTGGTCTGCTGCTGCGCGGCATTGAGCGTGCGGACCTGGAGCGCGGTCAAGTCTTGGCCAAGCCGGGTTCGATCAAGCCGCACAAGAACTTCAAAGCGCAGGTATATGTGCTCTCGAAGGAAGAGGGTGGCCGTCACACGCCATTCTTTAGCGGCTATCGTCCGCAGTTCTATGTGCGTACCACGGACGTGACCGGTTCGATCAAGTTGCCTGATGGTGTGGAGATGGTCATGCCGGGTGACAACATCGAAATGACGGTAGAGTTGGGACAGCCGGTGGCCATGGAAGAGGGCGTGAAATTCGCCATTCGTGAAGGTGGCCGTACCGTTGGTGCTGGTATCTGTACCAAGATCGAGAAATAGCAGTTTTACTGGTGTTAGGGGCGCAAGCGATTGCGCCCATTAACTTGGGCGCACGTATTGCCCCCTTACACAGGAGAAGAAAATGGCGACAGGAACGAAACAGCGCATACGTATTCGCTTGAAAGCATACGATCATCGCATTCTCGATCAGTCAGCGATGCAGATTGTAGACGCCGCGCAGCAGACTGGTGCACGCGTCTCTGGCCCGATACCGCTGCCCACAGAGATTGGTAAGTATACCGTGATCCGCTCTCCTTTTATTGATAAGGATGCGCGAGAGCAGTTTGAGATTCGCACGCACAAGCGTCTGATTGATATTATCGATCCGACCAACAAGACGGTTGAGTCCCTGACACGGTTGAATCTGCCCGCAGGCGTAGACATCGAGATCAAGCTGTAGTTAGGATGTTGGGAACAGGTTAATGTTGTTGCCAGGGCTGGCACGAGGCTGGTCCGGTGATGTGTAATTGGAAAAACTACAGCCAGAGAAGAGAGGAAAGGATATGCTCAGTGGATTGTTGGGCAGAAAGGTCGGCATGACCCAGGTATTTGGTCCCAATGGAACCGTCATACCTGTGACCGTGATCGAAGCGGGTCCATGCGTTGTAACGCAGATTAAGACCGTAGCCCAAGATGGTTATGAAGCTGTCCAGATTGGTTTTGAACAGGCTTATATGAAGAGTGCGACGCGCCCGGAGCTAGGGCATCTGGGGCACAAACTGCCCCTGCTGAAAGCTCAGCGCAAGCGTTTGCAAGAATACCAACAAAAGCATGGCAAGAAGTCCTCGGAGGGCGAGGAGAGTGCTGAGAAGCCGGACCAGCAGGTTGCTAAGCTCCTGAAAGTCCAGGAGAATCGCCAGCGCCGACCCGGTCCCGAAGTTGGTCCCTTCAAAGTTCTACGCGAAGTAGGTTTGCAGGGAGGAATTTCCACCGAAGGTCTGGAACTCGGAAAAACCTTTGATGCCAGCCTTTTCAAAGAAGGCGAGTCGATTGATATTATCGGCACCAGTAAGGGTAAAGGCTTCGCAGGTGGAGTTAAGCGCCACGGCTTTGCTGGCGGCCCGAAGACACATGGTCAGTCGGATCGCCACCGCGCACCCGGTTCCATTGGTTCCGGTACCACGCCAGGCCGCGTTCTCAAGGGCACGCGTATGGCTGGTCACATGGGTCATGAGCGTGTGACGCTGAAGAAACTGCAAGTAATTCAAGCTGATCCTGAGCGGAATCTCATCTTGGTGAAGGGTTCGGTACCTGGAGCCAACGGGGGACTGCTCATGATTAGGAAGCATGTATGAGGTAAACCGAAATGCCTTCGACTACAGTGTATAACATGGCCGGCGAGGCCATAGAGCAGCTCGAACTGAGCGAGCAGGTGTTCGGAGTTACCCCTAACGAGGCGGTGATGCACCAAGTTGTGGTTGCACAACTGGTCAATCGTCGTCAAGGGACTGCTTCGACCAAGACTCGCGCCGAAGTGCGGGGCGGTGGTAGAAAGCCTTATAAACAAAAAGGCACTGGCCGCGCCCGTCAGGGTAGTATCCGCGCTCCCCACTTCCGTCATGGTGGTGTGGTGTGGGGACCAAGGCCGCGTGAGTATCACCACGATGTGCCCAAGAAAATGCGTCGTCTGGCTATCAGGTCGGCGTTGTCGGATAAAGTGGCGAACGCGCAGTTAATTGTACTGGACAACCTGAGCATGAAGGGGCCGCGCACCAAGGATATGCTGGAACTGTTGACACATCTGCCAAGCAATGGCAAGCAGGTGTTGATGATGCTTCCGCAGCGTGACGAAAATATTGTGCTTTCTACGCGTAATATTCCGTCCGCCAAAGTGCAGCATGTTTCTTCGATTAACGTCATCGAACTGCTCAAGCATGATTATGTGATTATGCCAGTCACTACGGTGCGTTGGCTTGAACTGGTGTTTGGCGAAGGCTTGAGTGCCGATGAGGCCAGCCAGCGGATCGCCGCAACTGCGCATGAGAGCTTGGACGAGAGCGAAGCTACAGACGAAAGCTTGGGCGAGAGCGAAACTACAGACGAAAGCTCGAACGAGAGCGAAGCTACGGATGAAAGCGAAGCTGCATCCGAGAGCGAAACTACGGACGAGAAGGAGTAGAACCGTGGAAATCACAGAAATCTTGCGCCACGGCATCGTTACTGAGAAGACAGTCGGTTTGCAAAAGAGCAACAAATATGTCTTTAAAGTGGCGTTGGAGGCCAATAAAATTGAGGTGCGCCGAGCGGTTGAGACACTTTTCAAAGTGAAGGTGGTTTCCGTGAATATCATGCGCATGCCTGGGAAAGAGCGCAAGCTTCAGCGTCGCGGGGGAGCCCCCAAGATGCTGCCAGCTCGCGAATGGAAAAAAGCGATTGTGACGCTCGCAGCGGGTGAATCAATCGACGCATTGAAGGCATAAGGGAGGGTGTGAGAGATGCCCATTAAACAGTATCGACCAACATCTCCTGGACGCCGTGGCATGTCGGTTTCGACTTTCGAGGAGATTACCAAGACGAAGCCAGAGAAATCTCTGGTGGTGAAACTAGAGAAGCATGCCGGGCGCAACAACCAGGGTAAAATTACGGTACGCCATCGTGGTGGTGGTGCCAAGCGTGCCTATCGTTTGATCGATTTCAAGCGCAACAAGCCGGGCGTGCCCGCGAAGGTTGCGGCCATTGAGTACGATCCAAACCGTTCGTCTCGCATTGCGCTATTGCACTATCTTGACGGCGAAAAGCGTTATATCTTGGCTCCACTGGGTCTCAAAGTGGGAGACATGGTGGTGTCTGGACCAGATGCGGATATCAAGGTAGGCAATGCCCTGCCATTGAAGAATATTCCATCTGGTACCGTCATTCACAACATCGAGTTGACCAAGGGTCGTGGCGGCCAGATGGTGCGCGGAGCCGGTGCTGGTGCGCAGTTGATGGCGAAAGAGGGTGATTATGCCCAGGTGCGCCTGCCTTCGGGTGAGCAACGCCGTGTGCATATTCTCTGTTCAGCTACGATTGGTCAGGTTGGCAATGTCGATCACGAGAACCGCAGCATTGGTAAGGCCGGGCGTAGTCGCCACATGGGGCGTCGTCCTACCGTGCGTGGATCTGCGATGAACCCCCGCGACCATCCTCATGGTGGTGGTGAGGGCCGTGCGCCAATTGGTGGGCAGCCGCAGACCAAATGGGGCAAGCCAGCACTGGGTTACAGGACGCGCAACAATAAGAGAACTGATCGCTTTATCGTCCGGCGCCGCAACGCTGGCAGGAGGAAGTAAGCATGTCGCGCTCAAGAAAAAAAGAGCCATTTATTCATGAGTCGCTGCGGAAGAAAGTCCTGGCGATGATGAAGAGCGGTGATCGCCGCGTGGTCAAAACGTGGTCACGCGCCTCGACGATCTTCCCCCAGATGGTGGGGATGACCATCGGCGTCCACAATGGCAAGACGCACATACCCGTCTATATCACCGAGAACATGGTGGGCCATAAGTTGGGTGAGTTTTCTCCTACACGCCACTTCCGTGGGCATGCTGGTGGAAAGAATGAACGGACCACATCAGTCCGCTGAGGTTTGAAATGCAAGTTCGAGCTATTGCCAAGAATATTGGCATTCCTCCGAGGAAGATGCGCCTGGTTACGAATGTCGTCAAAGGGCTAAAAGTCAACGAGGCAATCGCGTATCTGCAATTTCTGCCGAATGCTGGCGCACAACCTGTAAGTAAGGTTGTGGCGTCAGCAGCGGCGAACGCGGAGAATAACTACAATCTGAATCCTGATGATCTCTACATTCTAAATATTGTGGCGGATGACTCCTACCGGGTCAAGCGTATCAAAGCGCGTCCGCATGGTCGTGCAGCGCGTATTTTGCGACGTTTCTGTCATGTGACAGTGGTTGTCTCAGATGATCGCTCTGAGAAGATCCGTTAAAAGGAGGGCACTTTGGGACACAAAGTACATCCAATCGGTTTCAGGCTCGGCATCGTAAAAGACTGGCAGTCTCGCTGGTACGCAGAGCGTGATTACAAAGATTTGTTTGCAGAAGATTTCAAGCTGCGCAAAGCGATTAACAAAGAACTGGCTAACGCGTCGGTTTCGCACATTGAGATCGAGCGTGCCGCCGCCAATCAGGTTGCGGTGACGATCCATACCGCCAAGCCAGGCATTGTGATTGGTCGCAGTGGTGAAAAAGTTGATAAGTTGCGTGTTCAGCTTGAGGCTTTGACCAAGAAGCGTGTGCGCCTGAATATCGTCGAGATTCGCACCCCTGAACTGGACGCGATCCTGGTTGGCCGCAGCATTGCGGAGCAACTGGAGAAGCGTGTCTCGTTCCGTCGTGCTATGAAGCAGGCAGTGCAGAAGACCATGCGTGCGAACGCCAAGGGTATTCGTGTGCTGCTGGGTGGTCGCCTGGGTGGCGCGGACATCGCACGTTCGGAGAAAGAAGTTGAGGGGAAGGTTCCCCTGCACACGCTGCGTGCCGACATTGATTACGGTCTAACCGAGGCTCACACGACCTTTGGCGTGATCGGCATCAAAGTCTGGATCTACAAGGGCGATATCCTGCCAAGCAAGCGCCGCGAGCAACTGGGCGAAATGGCGCAAGAGGCAACAACCTTTGTACCACAGCGCGACGAGCGAGGTCCACGTCCGGGTGGAGATCGCGGCCCGCGTCCACAAGGTGGGGATAGAGGTCCACGTCCGCAGGGTGGAGATCGCGGTCCCCGTCCACAAGGTGGCGAGCGAGCGCCACGTCCGCCACGGCCAGTGGGAGATCGCCCGCAGGGTGGAGCGCCAGTGGGAGATCGGCCACAGGGTGAGCGTGCCCCACGCGCACCGAGGCCCATGGGCGAGCGTCCGGCGCGTCCACCGCGTGCGCCCAGACCAGAGGCACAGAGTCCCGTTGTTACCAGTGAGACCGGCGCGACTCCGCCGCCTCCGATATCAGCCGCACCAGAGACTAGTGCTCCTGAGAGCGAGTAGAGGAGATTTCAAGCCATGTTATTGGCACCATCACGTACAAAGTACCGCAAACAGCATCGCGGACGCATGAAAGGACCAGCAACACGCGGCAACACGCTCGCCTTTGGGGAGTTTGGATTGCAGGCGTTAGAGCCTTGCTGGATGGAGTCTCGCCAGATCGAGTCTGCGCGTATCGCGCTCACCCGCTTTATGAAGCGTGGTGGTAAAGTGTGGATTCGCGTATTCCCAGATAAGCCGATCAGTGCCAAGCCCGCCGAGACCCGCATGGGTAGCGGTAAAGGTGCGGTCGATCACTATGTTGCAGTTGTCAAGCCAGGGCGTATCATCTTTGAAATCGGCGGCGTCTCCGAGGAGATTGCCAAAGAAGCGGTACGTCTGGCTAGCCATAAACTGCCCGTTAGAACCCGCTTTTTAGTACGAGGGGAGGCAGAGAGCGTTGAAAGTTAATGAGCGCCGCAAGCAAATTCATGACTACACCAAGAGTGAGGCTCAGCGCGAACTCAAAGACCTGCGCATGAAATTGTTCAACCTTCGTTTGCAACAGCAGCGTGGTGAGATCAAGAACAACCGGGCATTTACGCAGACTCGTAAGGATGTCGCGCGTTTGCTGCAACGGCTGTCGCAGTTGGAGGAGCAGGTAGTATGACCAAACAAGCTGAAGCTCAGGCTACGGAGACGCTCCCGGCTCGCCGCCAGGAGAAGATTGGCACCGTAGTGAGCAATAAAATGCACAAGACGATTGTCGTTACGGTAGTCTCTTTGAAGAAGCACCGTATCTACAAACGGACGTATAAGCATACGACGCGTTTCTACGCGCACGATGAAGAGAACGTTTGTCAGATCGGTGATGTAGTACGCATCGAGGAAACTCGTCCGCTCAGCAAGTTGAAACGCTGGAAGCTGATTGAGGTTCTGAAACTTGGTAGTGGCATCGTTCCCGTCGCGGAAGTGCTGGCCGAGGCTGATCCAGATCTGACTTCACCCGCAGGAGAAGCGGAATAAAGGAGGATTCTCGTGATTCAGGTCCAGACTCGTTTAAAAGTCGCTGATAACAGCGGCGCAAAAGAGATCATGTGTATCCGTGTGCTGAGCGGTTCGCGCAAGCGCTATGCTGGCGTGGGTGATATTATTAAAGCCTCCGTCAAGCAGGCCCAGCCGAACGGCCAGGTCAAGAAGGGCGAAGTGGTGAACGCTGTCGTGGTGCGTGTCTCGAAAGAGTATGTGCGCTCCGATGGTTCGCATATTCGCTTTGATGAGAATGCTGCTGTGATTATCGCGGCAGGGAACAACCCACGCGGCACACGTATCTTTGGCCCGGTGGCCCGCGAATTGCGCGAGCGCAACTTTATGAAGATCATTTCACTAGCACCTGAGGTGCTGTAAACCAATCTGTTTTGCGGATGGTGAAGAGTTTTTCGTTGATGTTTGACGGACTCGCAGAACGCCAAAGACAAACGATAAACTATTGAGGAAAGAAATGGCAACACGACAAAAAGAGAAACGGCCTCTGCACCTTATCAAGATGAATATCAAGAGGGGCGATACCGTCTTGATAACCACGGGCAAGGATAAGGGAAAACAGGGAATGGTTTCGCGGGCCATGCCACAGATCGATAAAGTGGTGGTAGAAGGCCTGAACATGGTCAAGAAGCATGTGAAACCCCAAGGCCAGACACAGGGCGGCGTGATTGACAAAGCCATGCCCATTCAAGTCTCCAATACGATGCTGATCTGCTCTGAGTGCAAACAACCTACTAGGGTCGCGCACGAGCGCCGGACCATCGTGGATAAAGAACGCTCGGTCCGCGTGTGTAAGAAGTGTCATAAAGTTATTGCGGACCTGTCGGCACAGAAGGAGTAGGTTCTATGGTATCGAGAATGAAAGAAAAGTATCTTACAGAGGTTGTGCCAACGCTGCAAAAAGATTTCAGCTACGCAAATCCGATGCAGGTACCCACCGTTAATAAAGTGGTGGTGAACATTGGTATGGGTGAGGCTATCCAGAACGCCAAAGCGATGGATGCAGCCGTCTCCGATCTGTCAGTGATTACTGGACAGCGCCCGGTGATTACCCGTGCCAAACGCTCGGTTGCGGCTTTCAAGCTGCGCGAAGGGATGCAAGTTGGATGTATGGTCACACTCCGTGGTGATCGTATGTACCACTTCCTTGATAAGCTGCTGAACGTGGCTTTGCCGCGTATTCGCGACTTCCAGGGTATTTCGTCAGAGGCCTTTGATGGTCGCGGCAACTACACCCTGGGTTTACGCGAGCAGCTTGTTTTCCCAGAGATCGAGTATGATAAAGTCGATAAAATGCGTGGTATGGAAATCAGCATTGTCACGACAGCTCGCACCGACGAAGAGGGTCGCCAGCTGCTCAAGTTGATGGGCATGCCCTTTAAGAAATAGCAGGAGACTGGTATGGCGAAAACATCAATGATTGTGAAGTCGCAGCGCAAGCCCAAATACAAAGTGCAGCAGCATAATCGCTGTCAGATTTGTGGTCGGCCTCGCGCCTATATGCGAAAATTTGGTCTCTGCCGCATCTGCTTCCGTGAGCGAGCATTGCGTGGCGAGTTGCCCGGCGTAACGAAGTCGAGCTGGTAAACGGAGGGTGTTGTTTCATGAACATGACTGATCCCATCGCGGATATGCTGACTCGTATTCGCAACGCTGTAGGGGCGCGACACGCGCGTGTATCTATTCCGGCCTCAAAAATGAAGTTGGGGATTGCACGGGTGTTGAAGGAAGAGGGCTATATTAAGGACATCGAGATCCTGAAAGATAACCCCCAAGGAACTATTCGTATCACATTGCGCTATGTAGAGAAAAAGCCGGTCCTGACGCAGCTTAAGCGCGTGAGCAAGCCTGGCCTGCGGGTCTATACCCGACGTGGCGGCATTCCGCGTGTGCGCGGAGGGCAAGGCATCTCTATTCTTTCAACGCCTCAAGGGTTGATGACGGGCCGTAAAGCCTATCAAGAGAACCTCGGCGGCGAAGTCGTTTGTTACGTTTGGTAGGCAGGAGGATTTACAATGTCTCGTATTGGACGTGCTCCAATTCCTGTGCCGCCAAAAGTACAGGTGAGTTGGACTGAAGGAAATTTTGTGACAGTCAAAGGCCCCAAGGGTGAGTTGTCCTGTCAGGTTGATCCTGAAATGACGCTGAACCTGGAAGATGGGGTGGTGACAGTGGCGCGACCATCAGATAGCAAACCACATAAAGCCAAACATGGCCTCTATCGTACCCTGGTCAACAACATGGTGGTCGGGGTGACAGTTGGCTATACCAAGCAGCTAGAACTGCATGGCGTCGGCTTTCGCGCAAACAAGGTTGGCCAAAACCTGGTCATTCTGGCGGGCTACTCTCACCCAGTTGAGGTGCAGGCACCCGCAGGCATCACGCTATCTGTCGATGGCATTGATCCCGCGACCAAGGCTACCAAGATTAGTGTGAGTGGTATCGACAAGCAGTTGGTCGGTCAGATCGCGGCGAGCATTCGTCAGGTGCGAAAACCAGAGCCGTATAAAGGCAAAGGCATTCGGTACACGGGCGAGAAGATCCGCCGTAAAGCTGGTAAGGCCGGGAAAGTCGGCGGTAAGAAGAAATGATCAAAAAATTCAACGCAAATAAAGCGCGTGAGAAACGCCATATGCGTTTACGCAATCAGGTCGAGGGCACTCAGCAACGTCCACGTCTGAACGTGTTCCGCAGTGGCAACCAGATTTACGCGCAGGTCATCGATGATACAACTGGGCGTACACTGGCAGCGGCCTCTTCCCTGGATGAGACGCTGAAGGATTTCAAACCTGCTCCACAGGCGGCTCCTGTTGCGCATGTTGAGGAGCACGATGAAGCGGTTGAAGTTGCGACTGAGGCTGCACCTGCGAAGAAGGCTCCCAAAGCTGTGGCGAAAGCTCCCAAGGCTCAATCTCAGAAGAGCAGCGGGCGCATAGCCCAGGCGAAGACCGTGCTACCTTCTGCGAAAAAGGGCGAGAAGAAGACCCCAGTTGAGGCTCTCGTGGCAATTGCGAGTAACCACAAGGTTGCGCTGGCCCGCGAGGTCGGCAAACTGGTGGCGCAACGTGCCAAAGAGAAGGGTGTTGAGCAGGTCGTCTTTGATCGCGGTGGCTATCCCTATCATGGTCGTGTAGCTGCGCTTGCCGAAGGCGCTCGTGAGATCGGCTTGAAATTTTAAATAAAGCCACTCTATCCCAGGCCAGCTAGCTACACGTTCGTCGTTCGCTGGTCTGGGGATAGGAAGCTGCGAGAGGAAAAGATGGCAAGAATAGATGCTTCAAAACTGAACCTGGAAGAGACCGTGGTCAAGGTGAGCCGCGTCTCTAAGGTGGTCAAGGGTGGTCGCCGTTTCAGCATCCGGGCGCTCGTCGTAGTTGGTGATCACAATGGTCACGTTGGGTACGGCGTAGGCAAGGCGGCTGAATATACCGAGGCGATTCGCAAAGGCGTGGAAGACGCTAAGAAACACCTGATCGAAGTGGCGTTGAATGGCACGACTGTCCCGTTCATGGTGAATGCTCACTATGGTGCGTCAGAAGTGATGCTGAAGCCCGCCGCTCCCGGCACTGGCCTGATCGCTGGCGGTGCTGTGCGTGCGGTCATGGAGGCCGTGGGTATCCGCGATATCTTGACCAAGTCGCTGGGCAGCACCAATGCCGCCAATACCATCAACGCCTGTTTAGCTGGCTTGCGTGAACTGCGCTCGGCTGATACCGAGGCGATGATGCGCGGCAAAACGGTTGTTGAGATTGTTGGTCGGAAACAGGCCGAGTACCTGGCTGTTTCCGCAGCCACGGCTGCTGAACTGGCCGCCCAGGCCCGCGCTGCTCGCGAAGAGGAGGCTCGTGATAGTCGAGGTTCTGATCGTGGTGGTCGCGGTGGACGTGGTGGTGAGCGCGGTGATCGTGGCGGAGACCGTCGCGGTGGCGGCGGCGGCGGTGGTGCTGGCGGAGACCGTCGTGGTGGCGGCGGTGGCGGTGGCGGTGGAGATCGTCGTCGTTAAGCTGCGAGAGGAGATACAGATATGAAATTGCGTGTAAAATGGGTAAGAAGCTCAATTGGTTACGCCCAGGACCAGAAAGATACGATTCGTGCGTTAGGGTTGCGCAAGCTCCAGCACACGGTAGAGATTGAAGATAATCCTGCAATGCGTGGGATGGTTAATAAAGTGCGCCATCTGGTGCGAGTAGAGGAAGTTGCCTAATGAAACTCTCTGATTTGCGTCCAGCTCCTGGATCACATACCAAAGAAAGGCGCCTTGGTCGTGGTCACGGCTCTGGTCGTGGCAAGACCGCTGGTCGTGGTACGAAAGGCCAGACGGCTCGTACCGGCGGAACCATCCATCGCGCTTTTAATGGTGGTCAAACACGTCTGTCCAAGCGCCTCCCATTTTTGCGAGGTATTGGCAACAGCAATGCCGCCTTCCGCGACGATTATGCCATCGTCAATCTTGGTCAGCTTGACAAGTTAGAGGCTGGTACACAGGTGACGCCAGAATTCCTGATCGAGCAGGGTATTCTGAGCAAAACCGAAGGTAATGGCTTAGTGAAGATCCTTGGCAACGGTGAGATTGAGCACGCGCTCATGTTCCGTGCACATAAGGTTTCTGGCAGTGCCCGCACCAAAATCGAAGCTGTCGGTGGCACCATCGAGATTATTCCAGTCAAAGTCTACGAGAAGACCAAACGTAGTAAAGATGGGAATCATCCAGTGTATGACCTGAAGGGAAACCGGGAACCCTCCAGTGTATGACCTGAAGGGAAACTGGGAATAATGTAGAAGGAAGTACCCAGAGAAGACATCTGGGTACTTCCGAGCGTTATATCTGGTAGTTGTCTTTCTTGTTGAGTCGTGAAAGGGGAACCCATGAATTCCCTCTGGGAAAAACTGCGTAGTATTTGGACTATTCCAGACCTGCGCAATAAAATTCTTTTCACCATGATGATCCTCTTGCTTACGAGGGTGCTGGCTAATATTCCTGTGCCGCTCACGCACACGGAAACCCAGGCTTTGGTGAATCTTTTCAAAACGGGCGGAAGTCAGAACCTTGGCCAACTGCTTGGCTTGCTGGATGTCTTTTCTGGTGGGTCGTTGCAGCGATTCTCGATAGTTGCGCTTGGGGTCTATCCCTACATCACGGCAACCATCGTTATGCAGCTTTTGCAGCCGATTATTCCCGCTTTGGAGAATATGATGCGCGAGGGCGAAGCTGGTCAGACGCGCTTTAACCAGATTACACGCCTTATCTCAGTGCCTTTGGCCTTCTTGCAGGCGTTGGGACAGGCCGCCATTTTCGTTCAGGCTGGTGTACTGACCGGTTTTAGCCTCTTTGATCCTGCGAGTGCGCTAGAGTCCTTCTCGATTTTGATGGCTCTGACGGCTGGCACCATGGTTATGGTTTGGCTCGGTGAGCTGATTACTGAAAATGGCATTGGCAATGGCATCTCGCTGATCATCTTTGCCGGTATTGTCAGCAATTTGCCTAACCTGATCGGACAGGGCTGGAATACTGCTGTCGCTGGCGGTGGCGGCGGGAGCGGCCTTGTGAGTATCGCCGTTTTCGCGCTTATCGGTCTTGTGACCATCGTTGGTATTGTTTACATGTATCTGGGTCAGCGGCGTGTGCCAATTGAGTATCCCACCAAGCGTATGGTTGGTCGTGGTTTGCTCGTGGGTACTGCGCAGCGCAGCTACATCCCGATGCAAGTCAACAGTGCAGGTATGATCCCGTTGATCTTCGCGCAGTCAATGCTGATTTTCCCAGCGGTGATTTCGCGTTACCTGGGCACAAGTAGTGTGGCCTGGCTGAAGGCTTCAGCGACGTGGGTTGCAGCCTATCTCGCCAATTCGGCCCTCTGGTACTATTGGGCACTTTTCTTCATCCTGGTCGTTGCGTTTACTTACTTCTATGCATACGTTCTCTGGCAGCAGCAGGATATTCCTGGTAGTTTGCAGAAGCAGGGTGCGCATATTCCTGGCTATCGTCCTGGTGAGACCACCCGTCGTCACCTCGGCGATATCCTCAACCGCATCACGCTAGCTGGCGCTCTCTTCCTGGGTGTCGTGGCAGTTCTGCCGTACTTTGCGAGTGTCGGCGGCAACCAGTTGTTGAGTAGTGCAGCCGTGCTGATCGCGGTCGGCGTCGTGCTGGATACCATGCGGCAAATCGAGTCCCAGATGGTGATGCGTAACTATTCAGGCTTCTTAACCTAAGCTCAGCTCAACGTCGAGCTCATTACCATCGGAGGTAAACGTGGAAATCATTCTGATCGGAGCGCAAGGATCAGGAAAAGGGACGCAAGCTCAGATGCTCGCGCAGGCATTCGGGGTGCCACATATCTCTAGCGGAGATCTTTTCCGCAAGGAGATTGAGGCACAGACCGAAATAGGACTTCAAGCTGGAACATACCTAGATCGTGGGGAACTGGTTCCCGATGACCTCACCGTTGCTATGATCTTACAAAGGTTACAGCAAGTGGATTGTAAGTCAGGGGTTCTTATGGATGGCTTCCCTCGTACAATTGCTCAGGCTAAAGCTCTAGATAACGGCCTACGTGAGGTTGGCAAACAGGTTCACGCAGTAGTCTACTTGAACGTTCCTCGTGAGGAATTGTTGCAAAGACTCTCCGGGCGCTATATCTGTAAAGCTCACCAACACGTTTATAACGTTTATACACGTCCTCCTCAACAGGCGGGCGTATGTGACCTGGATGGCAGCGAACTCTACCAGCGTTCCGATGATGTTGGAGCAGCGGTGCAGCGTCGCCTGGACATCTTTTTTAAGCAGACCATTCACCTACTTGACTATTATGGGGATCAAGAGAAGGTTGTGGAGGTGAATGGCAATCAGAGTGTGGATGCAGTGCACGAGGCGCTCGTCAAGGGCATTCATACGCGTACAGACGACATGAACGATTAGGGCAGAGCCGCGTTGGACGGTGCAGGTGTGCGCCTGCCCGTCCAGACGGCGATGCAGGTTGAAGTTGAAGGGGATAGAGCAGTGTCCATCCTTCTCAAGTCGCAAGCGGAACGTGAGAGCATGCGCGTGGCTGGTCATATTGTGGCTGAAGTCCTGGCTGAAATGCGCGTGGCTGTGCGTCCAGGGATCACCACTGCGGCTCTGGATGCCATTGCCGTAGCCACTCTCAACCGTGTGGGTGCTCAGGCAAGCTTTTTGGGCTATCGAGGTTACCCAGCTTCGATTTGTGCGTCAATAAACCATGAGATTGTGCATGGTATTCCAGGGAAACGTGAACTTCAAGAGGGTGATATCGTCAGTCTTGATGTTGGCGCGTTCTACCAGGGCTGGCATGGCGATTCTGCTGTGACAGTCGCGGTTGGCCGCGTCTCGGCTGAAACCGAGCGTCTACTCAAAGTGACCGAGAATGCTCTCTATCGAGGTATCGCGGCTGCACGAGCGGGCAACAGTGTGCGGGACATCAGCCGGGCCATTCAACAGTTTGCGGAGGGTGCTGGCTTCTCCCTTGTGCGCCACTACGGTGGGCATGGGATTGGTCGCAGTATGCATGAAGATCCGCAGATTTTAAACTATGTAGAGCCAGGGTATCCCAACTCCGTGTTGCAAGCAGGCATGGTGATCGCCATCGAGCCAATGCTCAACCTGGGGGCCAAAGAGACGCGGGTGCTCGCCGACCAATGGACGGTAGTGACCGTAGATGGCAGATACTCAGCTCATTTTGAGCATACAGTAGCCATTACCGAAGGCGATGCCGATATTTTAACGCTTTAAGCACTATCGTCATGGCTCGTGAAAAGCAAGAAATAGAGAGAAAATTGGTCTCTCGACTTCTTGTGGTGATTGTGCTATAATTCGCAGTTGGTTGCAGCAGTTTCAATTGCTGCCATTTCTCATTGGAATCATCTCACACAGTCGTCATTCGAGAAAGGAAGCTATGGCCAAGAAGGATGAAATTGAAGTCGAGGGTAAAGTACTAGAATCCCTCCCAAATGCCATGTTTAAGGTAGAGATTGATGAGCAACACCAGATTTTAGCGGTGTTATCCGGGCGTATGCGCATGAACTTTATACGTATTGTACCAGGCGATAAGGTGAGAGTCGTGCTGTCTCCCTATGACTTAGCGCGTGGTCGTATTACATGGCGTGCGAGGTAGTGAGTGGGGGAGAAGACGTTCCTATTTCCTCACACCCTTCCGATTCCTCTTAACATAGCATCGAATAGATGGCTGCGGCAGGTAAGCGAGTAATTGATGATAGCTACTCAGCGGCTGAAATGTTTGCCTGCGCCTCGTGGTGAGTTTTGTCTATATAATCTGGAGGACAAGTTCATGAAAGTACGCGCCTCTGTTAAGCCGCGTTGTGAGCATTGCAAGATCATTCGACGCAACCGCGTGGTGATGGTTATTTGCAGCAAAGACCCGAAACATAAACAAAAGCAGGGTTAATAGCGAATTTCGAGTTCGAGGGCTGTAGAGGCGCTTGAACATCGATGTACACATTCTGGAGGAGAAGATGGCTAGAATTGCCGGCGTTGACATTCCACGCGAGAAGCGTGTGGAAATTTCGCTGTGCTATATCTTCGGGATCGGGCTGACAACCAGCCGCAAGATTCTGGAGCGAACGCGCATTAGCCCGGATACGCGGGTGAAGGATCTGACCGAAGAAGAGGTCAATCGTCTGCGTGAAGTGATCGACCGCGAACACAAAGTCGAAGGCGATCTGCGCCGCGAAGTGGATATGAACATCAAGCGGTTGATCGAAATCGGCTGTTATCGTGGTATGCGTCATCGTCGTAACCTGCCGTGTCATGGTCAGCGCACACGAACCAATGCGCGTACGCGCCGAGGTCCGAAGCGCACGGTGGCTGGTAAGAAGAAAGCAGCAAAGAAGTAACGCTGAGAGAGGTTAGGCAAGCATGGCAGACAAAGACAAGGACAAGAAAAAGACATCAGGCAAGCCCAGGCGGCGTGAACGTAAGTCTATTCCTCGCGGCCAGGCGCATATTCAGGCCACGTTTAACAATACGATTGTGACGTTGACCGATCCGAATGGCAACGTGATCTCCTGGGGCAGCGCTGGCGGGCAGGGCTTCAAAGGCTCGCGCAAAAGCACTCCCTATGCTGCACAGGTGACAGCCGAAACTGCTACACGCAAGGCGATGGAGCATGGCCTGCGCCAGGTCGAAGTGTTTGTCAAAGGCCCAGGTTCCGGGCGTGAAGCGGCTATCCGCGCACTACAAACTTCTGGCCTAAACATTACTGCAATCACTGATGTGACGCCTATTCCGCATAATGGTTGTCGCCCGCCGAAACGGCGTCGCGTGTAACTGTGCGCTGTGCGCGTTTGAGGAGGATAGAACTAGATGGCACGTTATACCGGACCCGTATGCAGACTGTGCAGGCGGGAGGGGGTAAAACTTTTCCTAAAGGGCGATAAGTGCATGACCAAGTGCACGTTTGAGCGCCGCCCTACACGGCCAGGCCAGCATGGTCAGGCTCGCCCGCGCAAAATTTCGGGCTATGCGCAACATCTGCGTGAAAAGCAAAAAGTGCGTCGTACCTATGGCATATTGGAGCGTCAGTTTAGCAATCACTTTACGACTGCTGCCAAACGGCCTGGTCGTACCAGCGAGAACCTGCTGCAAATTCTAGAGATGCGCCTGGATAATCTGGTGTATCGCCTGGGCTTTGCTGATTCGCGTGCGCAGGCTCGCCAGTTGGTGTGCCACGGACATTTCGCTGTCAATGGTCGCAAAACGGACATCCCTTCTTTTATTGCGAAACCCAATGATGTGATTACTGTCCGTGACCGCAGCAAGAGCCTAGAGTACTTCAAGGTTCGCGCAGAACTGCTGACGACAAAGGGCGTTTCCAGTTGGTTAAGCCTGGATATGAAAGCACTGTCTGGTCGCGTGATGTCACTGCCTACGCGGACTGATCTTGAGCTGCCCTTTGATGAGCAATTGGTGGTTGAATACTATCAGCGTTAAGTTGATTGGCGGATGGGTATATGCCTTCGCGGCCCGGCAGCGGGCCGTTATAGGGCGCAGGACTCTTGAACTACCAGGTCTTATATCTATCTGCATTGAGGCCATGGTAGGAAAGGAAGGCAGGTTTGACCTTGCAAGAATTGATTCTGCCTCGCATTAAAAATACCAAGACACAGGGTAATTATGCGAGCTACGATATTGAGCCGTTGGAGGCAGGGTATGGCATGACCCTGGGCAACGCGCTCCGCCGCGTTTTGCTCTCGTCACTGCCTGGCGCAGCCGTGACCTCTGTGCGCATTGACGGGGTACAGCATGAATTCCAGGATATCCCCAATGTTATGGAAGATGTCACGGATATCGTGCTGAATGTGAAGAAACTGCGCCTGCGCTCATTTTCTGATCACCCTGTTTCGATGCGTCTGGAGGTATCAGGCGAACGCGTGGTGACTGCTGCGGATATTGTGGTACCCAGCACGATAGAGATTGTGAATCCCGATCTCTATATCGCGACGCTTGATAACGACAACGCTCACCTGGAAATAGAACTCGTGGTAGAGGTCGGGAAAGGCTATGTCCCAGCCGACTCCAAAGAGGATCAGCCTATTGGGGTTATTCCCATCGATGCCATTTACACGCCGGTGCAGAAAGTCAACTATACCGTTGAGCACACCCGCGTGGGACAGATAACAAATTACGATAAAATTGTGATGGACATCTGGACAGATGGTACTATCGCACCGGATGAGGCTCTGCGTCAAAGTTCCGATATCCTTGTACGGCACTTTACGCAGCTTGCGAACTATCGCGCCGTTCTGATTGAAATAGAGAAGCCGCCCCTGAGTAGTATGCCGATCCCGCAGAAGATCTATGATACCCCTATCGAGGAATTAGACCTCTCGGTTCGTGCATATAACTGCTTGAAACGCAGTAATATTACCAAGGTGGGTCAGGTGCTCTCGATGAATGAAGAAGACCTGTTAGGTGTGCGCAACTTTGGCGAGAAGAGCTTACTGGAGTTACGCGAACGGTTACTCGTGCGTAATTTCCTGCCGAACCCGCGTACCAGCACCATTGGCGCCGACATGGATGGCGATCACGAAATGGAGGACTAACAACTTGAGGCACCGTATTGCCGGTAATCGAATGAGTATGCCAGGGGATCGTCGCTTGTCAGCGCGTCGCAGTCTGATGGCAGGTCTCATTCGCTATGACCGTATTCAAACAACTGAGGCACGCGCTCGTGCCATTCGGGGTGAAACCGAAAAGCTGATTACTCAGGCTGTCAAAGGACGCAGCGCCGCGCTAGCTCACCTAGCGTCGATTGTGCCCGATGATGAAAAGGCCACCCAAGTGCTGGCATTTGCTCGCCGAGGCCGCTTCTCGCTCTCCTATAAAGTGGAGTCCAACGAAGAGCGGGCCGGACTGGGTCTGCCGCCTCTGACTGCCAAGGGCCGCAAATTCCTGGAAGATAAGTTTAAGCGTCGCAAGAGCGAACTGCTGGCTATCATCTCAAAAGAGGAAGATGCCGAAGAAGCTTTGCAGGCGGCGTATCAGGCGATGGTTATCGAGTTGCATTCCCGCCGCCTGATCTTGAGCGCCCTACCGGATGAGTTGGTCGTGAAGAAAATCTTCGACGAACTGGCTCCTCGCTACACAGGCCGTCCAGGCGGTTATACGCGTATTACCAAGCTGGGCAAGCGTCTGGGTGACAACTCAGATATGGCGCAGATTGCTCTAGTCTAACAAATTAGGGGCAAAGGGGAGCAGAAGCAGCATGGCAAGGGCCATATGAGCAAGCTAGCGTGTGGCATTGAATATGATGGGACCGACTATCATGGCTTTCAACGCCAAGCTGAGGCACATGGACCGACGATCCAGGGTGCGCTTGAAGCGGCAATCACTTGCGTCTCTGGCTCGATGTCGGTGGTGTATGGCGCAGGTCGTACGGACACCGGGGTTCATGCCAGCGGACAGGTGATCCACTTCTCTAGTGCTTTCAACCTGCCCGCCAAGGTGTGGTTAAAAGCGTTGAATGCGCACTTGCCTGCTGCGGTTGCGGTACGCTGGGTTGTGGAGGTTCCTGAGAGCTTTCACGCCCGGTATAGCGCCAGAGGTCGTTCCTATCGCTATACCATTTGGAACGATCTCGCTCCCACCGCTCTGCGTGCCAGATACAGTTACTTCCGCTCGCAAGCGTTGGATACGGACCTGATGCATGCTGCTTGCCAGTTATTGGTGGGGCACAAGGATTTTGGAGCCTTTGGGAGCAGTCCCAATCAACATAATCCGTTGAAGCCTGGCCCACATTCCTGTGTACGCATGATGCATCAGGCGGAGTGCACGCGTGACGGCGCTCTGATCTTTTGTGATTTTACTGCGAATGCTTTTCTCACAGGGCAGGTTCGCAGAATGGTTGGCACACTGCTGCCCGTTGGACAAAAACGTCTGAGCCTCGACGAATTTACGACGATTGTGCAGCAGGCTCGTAAGACGCACCCTGGTGCAGCGGCCCCGTCGCATGGGCTGTCCCTGGTACGGGTACGTTACCCTGAAGAGTTCGCGTTTCCTCTCTGATTTGGCAAAAATCGGAATACAGGAATTACATAATAAAGGCAAAACTGAACATGAAAAAGACCTATAGTGTCAAGCTAGGGGAACTGGACCCACAGTGGTACATCATCGACGCTGAGGGCAAGATCCTGGGCCGTTTGGCATCTGAGATCGCGCAAATCTTGCGTGGCAAACATAAACCAACCTTTACGCCTCACATGCCATGTGGCGACTTCGTGGTGGTAATTAACGCTCAAAAAATCGCTGTAACGGGCCGACGCCTCGAACAGAAGATTTACTATCGCCACAGCCAGTATCCCGGCGGTCTGAAAAAGACCACTCTGCGTCAAACCTTGGAGGGCCGTTTCCCTGAGCGTGCGCTTGAACATGCCGTCAAGGGTATGATTATGCACAACCGCCTGGGCGCTGTACTGATGTCCCACTTGAAGGTTTACGGCGGCGCAGAACATCCTCACGCGGCTCAGAAGCCTGTGCCGTGGACTGGCCCGGAAGCGTTGTTGAAGAAACCTGTACCAGTAGCGGCAGAAGTAGAATAAAGAAGGAGATCAAACCTTGGTCGATACCATCAAAGGCGAATACTTCTATGGGATGGGACGGCGTAAGACGGCTGTAGCCCGCGTGCGCCTCTTCCCCAACGGTGACGGCAGCGTGATCGTGAATGGCAAAAACGGCGAGGCGTATTTTGGGCAGCGTGAAGCACTGACTTCCGCAGTCAACGCCCCCTTGCGCTTGCTCGAACTCGCTGAGCAGTATAGCATGACCGTGCGTGTCGTCGGTGGCGGCACCAGCGGCCAGGCCGGAGCGATCCGTCACGGCGTTGCCCGCGCCATGTTGCGCATCAACCCTGAGTATAAACAAGCTCTGCGCAAAGCTGGTTATCTAACCCGCGACCCGCGTATGAAAGAGCGCAAAAAGCCAGGACTCAAACGCGCCCGCAAGGCTCCACAATACACGAAGCGTTAATTTTTTATTGGTACGTTTTTGTGTGTATTGTAGCTTGAGCAGGATGCCGATACATTGTGTGCAAATTCTGCAGGACGCAGATGAATGGCGTCCCTACTATGGTTACGGGTTTTGTCTATAATTGATGCTTTGTCGTGTGAAACCAACAGGAATTGAAGATATTCTGCCGGTTTTACACGACAATCTCGAATAATAACAAAATTCGTACCATAGTAGGGACGCCGTTCATCTGCGTCCTGGGGCGTCCTGCTCGCCGCTGCATGCAGTTCGCCCTCGCCTCCATTGAACGTCTATAACAAACTCCCCCACACAGCACGTTCAGTCCCTTGTGGATCATCCGCAATGCTGCACTGCCCATCGAACAACATGGTGGCACGTCGATCTGCATCGTAGGCGGGCCAATGTGGTAGCTTGGGCGTGTTGGGGTTGCCTGTGTGGGCGAAGGCGATCCAGGCGGCGTGCATGGTACTGGCTAACGCCTGTGGTGCATCTTTACCAGTAAGGGCGCGGAAAAGGGATGTTTCCAGCGTGTTCCAGACAAACGGTATTTCGAGGGCGTGGCAGGCACCAAACTTTGGATTGGGTGAGGGCCAGTCGAAACGGTACATCCAGACGGGCGCACCTTGCTGGACTTGGCTTTCGGCCAAACGAATAGCTGGGATACGAAAGGTGTAGTCGGTGAACATGCTCAGGCCAATCTCGCGCATGTCCGCGCCCGGCTGAGCGGCGGCATAGGTGCTAAAGACTTCGATGGTGCGCTCTCCCAAGAGGCGCTGAGCCATGCTGGCGTCTTGCGAAGATTCGGATGGCTCGCTCATAAAGAGTTTCATCTCGTCGCGATTGGTGCCGATCAGTATGGCAACATCTTTGGCTACACCTCCGGCGATAGCCTGCACTGGCAGTTCGGGGATATCTTTGCCATCGACGACAGGACGAATGCCACCGAGGGGATTCTTGGTGAGCAAGGTGGTTTGAGCAGCAAGCAGTTTTTGCAACGGAATATGGGTTAGCGCGGCGACTTCGTGTGTACTAAGGCCCAGGATGTCCAGCAACTCACTGGCAGCTTTGGTTGCGCTCGCTCTATCTTGCACATTATGGGCTGCACCGCTTTCCAGGATGGCCTTCTGGAACAGTCCCTTGCTGGCCGGCATCGCGAGCAGTGCGCCAATGCTCATCGCGCCCGCCGATTCGCCGAAGATGGTCACGTTGTTGGGATCGCCCCCAAAGACTGCGATATTCTCGCGCACCCACTTGAGCGCGGCTATCTGATCGAGCAGGCCCAGGTTGCCCGCCGAAGCATACTCTGCGCCCGCGAAATCGCCCAGTTGCAGGAAGCCCAGCACGCCCAGGCGATAGTTGAGCGTGACGACTACCACGTCGCCTTGTTGGGCAAAGCTTGTGCCATCGTAATCGGGCTGCGAGCCGGAGCCGATAATAAACGCGCCACCGTGTATCCAAACCATCACAGGCCGCTTTTTCTCGTCAGCGCGTGGCGACCAGATATTCAGGTACAGGCAATCCTCGCTGATGGGTGCTTGCTCGCTGGTGGTCTCTCCCTGGAGCGTTTGGGTAAGGCCGCTGAGATGGGCAACATCTTGGGGAGCTACAGCCCCAAATTTGCTCGCATCTCGGACGCCTGACCACGCTTCAGGGGCTTGGGGAACGTGAAAACGCAGCTTCTCGATGGGCGGTTGCGCATACGGAATGCCTTTCCATACAGCCACCGACCCAAGATCAGTGCCACGAACTTTTCCATAGTGTGTCTCAACAATAGCGTCATGACTCATCGGTATTCTCTTCTCCTTGTGTGGGAAATCGCATGAGCAACGTGCGATGCGTGCTGGTGACAAACTCGACTATGCTGTATTATATCCGCTATGGTCTATGCATTGCCATTGGTTGGATACACCCACACGAACGCTGACTAGCATTTGTCAACGTTCGTACGATCACTTTGCTCATGTCGGTAGCGTGATTATTCTGTTTCCCACAATGTTTCCTGCTGGGATGGGTATGTGATTCCACTTCATTTGTGTGGCGTTGCTTGCGTTTGGCATCCAAGTACACTTTTTATTCAATAACAAAACAATTTATCTTGCCAGCACAAATTGCGTGCTACCCAACGTTCTTACCAGCCCTTTCAGTTCAAGCATCATGAGGGTTGCACTTACTGAGGGGGCGGACAGATCGGATGCTAGGGTTAGCTCGTCGATGTGGATAGGTTCGTGGCTGAGCAGGGCTAGTAGGGTGCGCTCTTCGGCATTTTCTGGGAGAGCTTGCTGAACCTCCATCTGTTGGGGCAACATAAACAGGTTAAGCGCGTCAAGAATGTCTTTTACATCCAGCACTAAGTGTGCCCCATCTCTAATCAAGCGGTTTGTGCCTAAACTGCGTCCGGAAAAAATGCTGCCCGGCACAGCGAAAACTTCGCGTCCCTGTTTGGCAGCATCGGTGGCAGTGATAAGTGCTCCACTCTTCTCGCCAGCCTCAACCACCAGCACACCTTGCGAAATGCCAGAGATAATGCGGTTACGAGCGGGGAAATTGCCGCTATCCGGTTGCACACCCAGCGAATGCTCGCTTATCAGCGCACCCTGTCCGGACTCGACGATGTGCCGGGCCAATGCGCAATTCTTCTTGGGATAGACGATATCCAGCCCGCAAGCCAGCACAGCTATCGTGCGCCCACCGGCTTCCAAAGCGGCTTTATGGGCAATAGTATCAATCCCGATAGCCAGACCACTGACCACTGTGACTTGACCACGCGCGAGATCGGTTGCTAAACGTTCGGCCACCTGCTCACCATAGTGAGTGGCATTGCGTGTGCCCACAACGCCCAGGGCAAACTTATCGGCTTCTGTCAGTGAGCCACGCAGATAGAGGACAGGCGGCGAATCGTCGATTTCACGCAGAAGAGCGGGATAGCCTGGATCACGCCAGGTCAGACAACTCACTTGCTGCTTTCCCAGCAATTCCAGTTGGCGCTCTGGCTCAATCTTGCCGCGCTGAGCCAGAAACGCTTCGCTGGTCTTCTGGTGTAAACCAGCACGTGCTAATTCCTGGCTATTGGCCCGCCAGGCTGCGGCAAGGTCGTCCTGAAAATAGGTGAGTAGGAGGCGAAAATTCACTGGCCCGATACCCGATATACGATTGAGGCCAATCCAGTAACCAGTTTCTTCGGGGGTGAGACCAGGTGCGGGCACATCGGACGGTACTTTCTCAAACACTTCCATCAAAAATCCCTCTCATCTTTACGCGCAAGTTAGTTACCTGCGCAAACGCGGGCGAGAGCAGATCTTTCCCAAACCAACCCTTACCCACATGGACCATACAAATCGTAGCTATTAGGCACTGTGTGCCACTTGATAGTGGCAGAGTGTGTGGTTGCTGTATTGATGAGCGCTCATCCAATGCAGCAACCACACACTCTGCCAAGCGCCCGTCGTAGGCGCTGGGACTTCATCTAAAGCACGCTTGAGGTGTTAGCACTGTTACTCCTGAGGTGCCCGCCAGGACAGAGGTGCCTGCGCATATTCTCTTGGTTGCGGCGGATAAACAGGTTGCCCAGGCATGTTTGCTCCCGCTGGCGGCATCGTTCCCTGATAATAACCAGCCGGCCAGTTTCCCGGCGGCGGCGTCATTGGGGGCTGGCCCCAGCCTGTAGGATAGTGAGGATAGACAGGTTGAACAGACGCGAGTTGCGCGGCACGCTTGCGTTTCTTGTTCACCAGCCAGATCGCCACCACACATCCTTCCAGTAGGATAATGATCCCCAGACCCGCAACTATCCAGAGCACGGTATTGCTTCCGCTCTGGGTCGTGCCCACTGACGAGGAAGATGAACTTGTCACCGTTGGTGTGGGCGTAAGCTGATCGGAGGTGAGTACCCCTGGCTGGTGCAAAGCCAGACGCCACTGGTTCTCCAGGTGTAGATGATCCTCGCCGATGGACTTCTGTAACGCACTATCGAAATCAGTGCTCGCGTTATCCAGATTCTGGATTAGCTTGACCATTTTCGCATGCCCAAAAGTATCGTACATAAACGAGACCAGTTGCCAACTCTGAGAATAGGCCAGATACGCCTTATCAGCGTCAGCCGGAAACTCCAGCGTAAGATCATCCAGACGCAAAAGCGCATTAGTGGACAGCGCCTCGTTGAAACGTGCGAGCATGTTGGACTCGTGATACAGTTGGTTGTAGACTGCCAAACCCTCGTCAAACCAGATTGGGGGATATATCCCATTCTCAATCAACTGGTGAAAAACCAGATGCGTCAACTCATGGGGCATATCGCGTACCAGCGTATAATCTGTGGCATTAGCCACGACAATCGAAGCCTCGTGGAGCGATGGAAAAGCCTCGCCACCTACCCATTCATAGGCACCAGGCTCCAGCGAACCATGAAAATCAGCATCACTGCTATAGACCCAGAGGTTGATTGGGTGCCTCAGACCGCTGCCCAGTACAGAAGTAATATGATCTATCGAAGTAGCGGCCTGCTTCAACAACATCTGCCCAAAATTTTGATCGTGCCCATACCAATTTACCTGCAACTGACCCTGATTGGCGTGTTGCCATTGAAAACGCGTATCAACCGTAGCCAGCGACTGGCTCGTATCGGTCAGCGTGTTGCCGGCTGTGTCCCAGATCTGCCAGTCATAGCTGATCGGCGTGCCAGCCGGAAGAAAATGGTTGCCGCTGGTATCCTCGTGCCAGTGGAGTGTGGCACTCTTTTGCCCCTGGGGAACATCCACAAATTGCAGTTCCTGATTCTGTTGCGGACCAATATTCAGCGTGAGGCTGGCACGCTGCAACGGGCTAACCGAATCGCTTACTGTCGTATAAAAATCAATCGAGCCAGGAAAATGCACTGCATACGAACGTGCCTGTATAGTGATAGTCTGGCTGCGTGCCTGCGCATGGACAGCAGGTGTGTCAAACGACATCCAGGGCAGCACAACGCATCCTAGTAGCAACAACAAAAGGCCAATGCGCCGACTCAGTATCATACATGTCCCCAATTCGGGCCAGATTTTTCCTTTAGCCCGTTTGAAATGATAGATGTTAGAGCGATTTATTGATATTCATTGTAACATGAATGACTGCGGTTTGCATATCCCACAAGAAAGAAATCGTAGCACTTTCCCATTTTCGTCAGATGACCTCTGTACTATGGTGTGCCAGATTGTTTTACCTTGTACGTCTGTACATGCATAGATGCAAAGAGAATAACGACTATTTTGAGAAGAGTGTCACGAACTCTGTGCTCAGTTGTCCAGCCAACCTGATAGTAACATCAGGCTACCGATGTTAATGTACTTTCTCTGATACGTTTAAACCTCCGGACCAACTTTTTATAATGAGACATGCGAATATTATGTGATGATGATGAAGGGGCGGTTAGTATAGTATTTTCCCTTGGAGCAGCCCGTAGCCTTTGTTTGTACTCGTTAATGAGGAAAAATGAGGCGGCGTATATGCTAGCGAAAAACACAGGCAACGCTGGGCGAGCATCCACAAGGAAGTAAAGGAAAAACTGATGAGCAATAACTATTGGCAAAAGCAAAATAACCAACCATCATCACCAGTCAGCAGCCCGATCTCACAGGGACCACCACCAATGTCGCCCTTTCCACCAACATCGAACCAGAGCCACCAACCCGCGCAACAATTGCTGCCCCCACGGCAGCAGTGGAATGGATCGACGTTCATAACGCGCCCAGCGCAGATGATACAGCGTTTGTCAGCGAAAAGGGCCGCGATGCGCCTGTCCGGCCAACCGCCAGTTGATCCCAATCCCTTGGTACGCTACCGTGGTCAGCAGCCACCCATGCCGCCAAGCACCAAACCAGCACCCACACGACCCACACCCTGGCGGCGTTCACGTGTCCAACGCATCACGCATTTACGCAGAAAGCGTCTCGAACGCTGGCAGCACAATGGTCCCAATCAGAAGCGTCTTGGCACAATTATTTCTAGCGTGATTGCTGGCCTGCTGCTCATTGCCCTATTTGTTGGCAGCTTCTCTTCGTATACGTTCTACCAGAGCCAATTGCCACACGTCCAAAGCCTAGCCAATCTGCAAGTACCGCAATCAAGCCGTATCTATGACCGCAACGGCAAATTACTCTATGCCCTCTATGACGGTAAATACGGGCGCAGTACGCCTATCTCGTATAATGAGATTCCAGGCTTCATGCAAGATGCTCAGATCGCTGCTGAGGATAAAACCTTCTGGACCAACGACGGCGTGGATATCCAGGCCACCCTGCGCTCAGCCATCGAAAACGCGATTACCCATCATATCACAACCGGTGCCAGCACACTCACACAGCAGATCGTAAAAAACCTGACTGGCAATGGTCAGATTACCTTTCAACGTAAGCTCAACGAGGCTACATTGGCTGTCGGCTTAACCCAGCAATATCCCAAGTGGAAAATCCTGGAGATGTACCTGAATATCTCCCCCTATGGCTCACAGGAGCAGGGCATAGAGGCCGCTGCGCAGGATTTCTTTGGGCTGAAACCTCTGTGTGACGCGCATTTTAAATGTACGCCCGCCATCGCTTTTCTGGATCGCGACTTGACGAAATGCAAGAATGCTGGCGACGAAACAACCTGTGTGGTTGACCCTATTTTGGGTCTGGCCCGCGCCTCGCTGCTCGCCGGTATTCCGCAAAATCCGCCCACCTACGATCCGCTCACCAATCCCAATAACGCACCTCTCCTGCTCCAACGCCAGGATTACGTACTCAACCAAATGCTGACTGATGGTATGAGCATCAATCTGGGAGTTGGTGCACGAACGCTGAACGCCAGCCCGATCACGCCACAGGTCATTCAACAGGCTGAGACTCTCGCGAAAAACTTCACATTTACCGGCTTCCAGGGTGGCAATACCGCACCCCACTTTGTGCGCTGGGTCATCCAGAGCGTGGCTACCGCGCTCGGCAATGGCAACTATGGCGCTGGCCTCACAATGCTCGAAGACAATGGCCTCAACATCAGAACGACGCTTGACTCCAATCTGGAAACCTATGTCGAGAGCGCAATCAATCGGCATATCAATCTACCAGAAATTCAACCATTCATGGGTTATAAAGCAACGACGCTCAGCCAAAGCGACAACTTGCACGACTCTGCCTCTGTCGTCATGGATGCCAAAACTGGCGAGGTGCTGGCTATGGATGGCAGCGTAAACTGGACCGATCCCAGTAAAGCAGGCAGTGGACAAGTAAATATGGCGATGTCACCGCGCCAGCCAGGCTCCTCATTCAAACCTATCGTGATTGCCGCAGCCTATGAGATGGGCTGGTATCCCGGCATTGTGCTGCCTGATTACAAAACATACTTTCCCCAAGGTGCGTCGCAGAGCCTACCGGTTCAGACTAGCACGTATTCGCCTCCTGACTACGGGGGGAACGGGCACACTTATCACAATATTCCTTCCAACATTGCGCAAGCCATCGCCAACTCGTATAACATTCCCGCGCTCAAAGCTCAGGGGTTCGCTGGACGGCAAAACGTCTATGACATGGCGGTGCGCCTGGGCATCACGACCATTGACCCCAAAACTGGCCTGGTACCCTCGATGGCTTTGGGCACCAACGCGGTCCCGCTGCTGCAAATGGTCGGAGCCTACCAGACCTTCGCCAACCAGGGCACGCGCATCCCACCGCAGAATGTGCTGGATATCTGGGATAACTATGGACACAATCTCTATCACTACGATCCCAGTCATCCAGCCGGGGTTAGCGTGCTCAGTCCACAGATCGCCTATCTCGTGACTTCGACGCTCGATAACGAAACCTTGCGCTTCCCAGAGTTCCAAACCGACCATGTCCTCTCTATGTGGGACTGGAAGCTGTCTGGTGGTGGCAATCCCGATGTCGCAACCAAAACCGGCACCACTGACAGCTTCAAAGATAACTGGACGATTGGCTACACGCCCGATGTGGTCGTCGGCGTCTGGTCCGGCAACGCCGACGATACCCCAATGGTCAACTCTATCGGCGTAACTGGCGCGGCCCCCATCTGGCACAGCATCATCGAGTATGTCAGTGGCAAATGCAATACCGCCAGCGATCAGATAGCCTGTCCGCCACTTGATCTGAGCTTCACAGATCGCCACTTTAGCATGCCCAGCAACATCATCCAACAACAGGTCAATACGGTAAATGGCTTACAGGGAAGTGGCTACACCAGCTACATGCTTCCCAACGAAAAGCCTCAGCAGGCTGGCCGGCTCGCCTGCAATCCAAATGCAGTTGTTCCCTGTAAGTAAAAGGCAGGGGAAGGCGCTGGCGAGATGTGTGCAACAGTAAGCAGGACGCGGATGACCTGCGTCCTGCTCACCCACCTGCAATGCTCATCTGGGCACGATAAAGCATCAATTATAAATACATCCCCGTAACCACAGTAAACATGTCGTTCATCTACGCCTTGCCCGCCGTTATTTCTCACATAGTCAGTAATATTGACGCCAATCGATAGGAATATCAGGTAAGCAGTGTTAGTCTACCTCTCCTGGACCGTTACATCACTTAGACCGATTATTTATTACGTGGGTAGAGCAAACAGTATGTGCGAAAATGAGGGGCAGTTATAATTTATTTTTTCCTTGAAGCAGTTTGTAGACCTCGTTCCTCTTATTTTAAAGGGAGCGTGAGGAGAAACGGTCCGGCGTATACGTCAGATAAACAAAAAAGGCGACGCCGGGAGAGTAGAAACAAGGAAGTAAAAGGATAACCTGATGAGTAATAACTATTGGCAATCGCAGAATAATCAGAATGGTCATGCTGGACCAGAGAATCCGCCGCGCAAGTCGGGCTTGCTCAGCAATTATGGGGGACAGCAGCCGGGACCGGGCAATAGTCCGGCTCCTCAGGGGCCACCACCGTCGTCGCCCTTTCCGTCAGCGCCAAGCCAGGGCAACCAGCCCGCGCCATATAGAGGCCAGTCCTCGCAACAATTGCCGCCACCGCAGCAGCAGCCACAGTGGAACGGGCCAACCTTCATGGCAGGCCCAGTACAGATGGCGCAGCGTTTTTCGGCAAAAATGGCTGCTATGCGTCGAACCGGCCAGCCATCCGTTGATCCCAATCCTATGGTGCGCTACCATCATGGTCAGCAACTCATGCCGCCAAGCACCAAACCAGTGCCCACGCGGGCCACACCCTGGCGGCGTTCGCGTGTCCAGCGTATCACACATTTACGCAAAAGACGCCTCGAACGCTGGCACCGCAATGGTCCTGGCAGCAAACGCCTTTCCACGATTATTCTCGCGGCGATTGCTGGATTGCTGATTGTCATGCTCACCTCAAGCACTGGCTATGCCTATAATTTTTACCAGAGCGAGTTGCCCCAGGTCCAGAACCTAGCCAACCATCAAATTTCACAATCTACGCATATCTATGATCGCCACGGCGTCCTGCTCTATACACTCTACCAGAACACACAACCGGGAGACGGCGGGCGCGGCACGCCGATTGCCTATACCAACCTGCCCGGTGTCCTGCAAGATGCGCAGGTTGCCGCCGAAGATCCAACTTTCTGGAGCAATAACGGCATTGATCCGCAAGGGATGCTGCGTGCACTCTCCCAGCTTGCTTCGAATGACGGCCAACCTCAGAGTGGTGGTAGCACCATCACCCAGCAGTTAATTAAAAATCTCTCGAACCAAAGGCAGGATAGCCTCCAGCGCAAAGCCAATGAAGCCACCTTAGCCATTGGCCTGACCGAGCAGTATCCCAAATGGAAAATCTTGGAGATGTACTTCAATGTCACTCCCTATGGTGCCCAAGATCAGGGCGTCGAGGCTGCGGTACAGGACTATTTTGGCATCCAACCTCAGTGTGACCTGACTACCCACAAATGTATCCCTGCCACTGCCTTCCTGGATCGCGACATCAGCGACCTGACGAAGTGCAAAAATCCTGGTGATATAAGCACCTGCCCGTCAGACCCTATCCTGGCCCTGACACGCGCCGCATTGTTGGCTGGCATTCCTCAGAACCCAACACACAACGATCCTACGGTGAGCACCCAAACATACCAGCATGTGATGCAAGTTCGCCTGCCCTATGTACTCCAACAGATGCAAGCCGATGGCATGAGTATCAATCTGGGCCTGGGCGATCCAGCACTCCATACAATCAATAAGGGGCTTATCACCGACGATATCATCGCTCAGGTTGAGAAAACCGCTACCAATATGAAGATTATTGGCTTCCACCAGGCACAGTTAGCGCCACACTTTGTACGCTGGGTCATCGACACGCTGTCCACATCTCTGGGCAACGGTGATGCTAAGGCTGGCTACCAATTGCTACTCACTGGCGGCTTCAACATCTACACCACGCTCGACCTCAATCTGGAACAGTTTGTAGAGAAGGATACGCTGCACAATTTGCGTGATCACTTCTTCCAGGACAATTACACTGGTTATGGTCCGCTCAATACAAAGTATAACGTGAATGACTCCGCAACAACAGTGATGGATGCCAAAACTGGCGAGATCCTCGCTATGGATGGGAGCGCTGACTACAACGATAGTAGCCCAGCAGTGTCAGGTCAGGTTAATGCTGCGTTGGCCTTACGTCAGCCTGCTTCTTCAATGAAACCGTTTGTCTATGCTGCCGCCTTTGAGAAAGGCTGGTATCCTGGCATGCGCGTAATCGACGATAAAACCTACTTCCCGACAGGTAATTCAGGGAACTTGCCCGTCACCAATTCGCGGGCTCCTATCTATCAACCTACTGACTACGGGAATACCTATCACCATGTGAACCAGAGCATTCGTATCAACCTAGCCAACTCGTTTAATATCCCCGCAATTAAAGCCTTGATGTTCGCTGGCTTCGATAGCGTAATCGAGATGGCCCGCCGCCTAGGTATCACCGACATTGATACTGATTTGGCTAACTGGAATAAAACACAGCTTGCGCAGGATAAAGCATATACGAACAATACACTCAGCGAGAGGTTTGGCCCTGGTATTGCCATCGGTAGCGCGGAAATCAGTGATCTCCAGATGGTGGGAGGCTATCAAGTCTTCGCGGATAACGGCATACGTGTGCCCTATCACAATATCCTGGACATTTACGATAACTACGGTCATAATCTCTACCACTATGACCCGACCCATCCCAATGGCACACAGGTACTGAGTCCACAGATTGCCTTCATGATTAACAGTATGCTCTCTGACGACCCGTCGCGTGATGTGTATGAATTCGCGGGGATCAAAACCCTGACCATGAGCAATTGGCACGACCAGCCTGTGGCCGCAAAAACCGGCACGAGCAATGGTCCTATGGATAACTGGACTATTGGTTATACCACCAATGTGGTCGTTGGCGTCTGGTCAGGCAATGCCAATGGTGGCAATCCAATGGGCCATATCATTGGTGTTTCGGGTGCTGGCCCTATCTGGCGCGATGTGATCGAATATGCCAGCGGGCGCAGCCTGCTAGGCATGACCCCGGATCTCCAAGCTCCAACCGATGCATTCCCACAACCCAGTGGGCTTATCAAGCAGCAGGTCAATCCCACCAACGGTTTAAAAGGCACTGGTACAGCCGACTGGATGCTCGTCAATGAGAATCCCCAGCAGACCGGTCTGCCCGTGTGCCCTGCGCCTGATCCAAACAACCCACCTGATCCGAACGCCCCACCTAATCCGAACTGCCCGCCTCCCACTGGCAACCCCAACGGAAATAGTGGGATCTTTGGAGATGGCTCTAACCCGTTTGGGTATTGAATAGGGTGAAGTATCACGCCTAAAAAAGATGGACAGAGGCCAGCGCTCTGTCCATCTTTTTTTATTTCAAGATTAACTGCTCCTGTAAATAAGCGCCAAGGATGTTCGTATCGAGCAAGTATTGTCTCATAACAACTCAATTGGAGGAGTTGGCGGAGTTGCATACCGCAACTGTTCTAGCTCATCTAGCATCGTATCTGGCAAATCGCTCCAGTCCCCAACGGGATCGCTGGCAATGTCTGACGCATACGTCCATGTTCGACTGCATCGCGCTCCAGAGCCTCAAGCAGAACCTCTATATATGCCATAACTTCCTC
>JBDTBU010000116.1:0-4509 GCA_039923935.1 Ktedonobacteraceae bacterium
GTGCAGCTTTCGCACTTCTATACCGTCGATACGATGCTGCTTTTCTTTGTGATACTGACTATTCTGGCTTGCGTGAAGCTGGTGCGGACGGAGAGGTTGGTACTCTGGTCGCTGATAGCTGGCTTGAGCTATGCCCTTGGTTTGGCTACTAAGTTTAGCGCCGCTCCCCTGCTGGTGCCGCTGCTGGTGGCGTTGTGCCTGCGCTGGTATAATCGGCGCGATGCGTGGGAGTTCTTTATTGCTCTGACGTACACTGGTTGTACGGCGATCCTGGCTTTTGTGGCGGCTATGCCCTATGCGCTGCTCGATATGCAAGAGTTTGTGCTGCAGGTTTCGTACCAGGGCAACTTAGCGCGTGGCTTGATCGATTTGCCCTATGTGCGCCAATTCGCTGGTACCACGCCAGTGCTTTACCAATTGCAAAACATGCTGCTCTGGGGTATGGGCCTGACACTTGGTTTGGCTGCGTTGGCCGGTCTGCTCTGGCTCTGCTGGCGACTCTGGCGGCATGAGATGGCGATCTGGCTGGTGTTACTCTCGTGGGTAGTGGTGTATGCTGGTCTGAATTGCAGTTTCTTCGTGAAATACATGCGTTATATGCTGCCGATCTATCCTTTCCTGGTGTTGATGGGCGCTTGCATGTTAGTTTCGCTGGCCTCGCTTAATACGACTCATTGGGGCAACATTCAGGCGCGTTTCGTGAAGCTTGGTTCCTACGTGCTGATCGGCCTAGTGTTGGCTGGTACGCTTTTCCAATGCCTGGCCCTTGACAGTATCTATAGCCAGCCCAATACGCGCATTCAGGCTTCGGACTGGATCTTTGCGCATCTGAAACCCGGCACAGTGCTGACCTATGAGCAGTGGGACGATTCGTTGCCCTTTGCGGTTAATGACCATGATCCCTCGATCTATCCCCAAGCGGTCTATACCGACGCTCAGGGACACTCCCAGCAGGGTTTAGACCTCTATGGCGATGACACACCAGCCAAAGCTCAGATGATCGCTTCAATGCTTATGCAGGTTGGTGCGATTACGATGCCCACTGATCGCCTGGATAAGTCCATCCCGCGCCTGCCGGATCGCTATCCCCTGACGATCAATTATTATAATCTGCTTAACAGTGGGCAGCTCGGTTTTCATTTGGCAGCGACCTTCGCAAATCATCCCAACTTGCTGGGGATCACTCTCGATGATAGTGGAGCCGATGAAAGCTATTCGGTTTTCGATCATCCTACCGCACGCATCTTTGTGCGCGATAATCCTTTTCCGTTCCAGAATGCCGATCAACTGGCTATAAAGCTTATGCAGGGTGTGCTGTTACCTCCGCTCAACCCGCAACAGACGAGCACGCAGAAATCGCTGCTGCTCAGCCCCCAGCAAATTGCCGATGACCAGAACTCTCCGCCGTTTGCTCAGCAGTTCCCTGCGCAGAGTCTCGCGAATCAGTGGCCGGTTTTCTTCTGGTGGTTCGCGCTGATCCTGCTGGGTTGGTTGGTCTATCCCCTGGCCTTTCTGGTCATGCGCGGCCTCTCTGATCGTGGCTATCTCTTCGCGAAAACGTTGAGCGTGCTCCTACTGGCCTATGGTAGCTGGTTGCTTTCTAGTGGACATCTGTTGCCATTCGACCATCTCTCGACGCTGCTCGTAACTGGTCTGTTGGCCGGTGTGGCCGTGCTGCTGGTTGTCTGGTTGCGGAGAACCCTCTGGGCCTTTCTACGCGAACGCTGGCGTCTTTTATTGATTGAAGAATGTGTATTTACTCTGGCCTTCCTCCTCTTTGTGACTATCCGCTCATTTGATCCCGACCTCTGGCAGCCCTTTCTAGGGGGTGAGAAACCGATGGAACTGGCTTTCCTCAATGGCATTCTGCGTAGCCCTTACATGCCTCCTCTCGATCCCTGGTTCTCTGGTGGTACGATTAATTACTACTATTTCGGCTATGTGATTATTGGTACGCTGATCAAATTCACCAGCATCATCCCGACAATCGCTTTTAATTTGGCTATTCCTACGCTTTTTGCGCTGACTTTCAGTGGAGCCTTTTCAATAGTGCACAGTTTCAGCCGCAGTCTGCCCCTCGCTCTGCTGGGTGGCTATCTGGTGGCGATGCTTGGCAATCTAGATGGCGCGGTTCAGGTGTTCCAGCATCTTACGGACATTATGCAGCATGTGCCAGTGTCCGCGTTCGATTACTGGCAGAGTAGCCGTGTGATCCCGTTTACCATCAACGAGTTCCCTTTCTGGAGTTTTCTCTTCGCCGACATGCATCCCCATGTGATTGCTATGCCGTTCTCAGTGCTGATACTGGGTCTGGTCGCTTCGTTCTTTTTGGCAAGTAAGGTCAAGGTGACGACGAAGCGTGAGGAACAGGGTAGCCACCTGTTATGGTATCTGCTGGTCGCTTTTATCTTCGGTGGTATCACATGCGTGAACCCTTGGGATATGCCGGTTTACGCGTTGATCCTGGGTGCGAGCCTACTGATCGAGAATTTCTACGCCTTGCGTACTGAACCGTTCGTGCAACGCGTGCTTAGCGTGGGGCAGACGCTCTGCCTTGCACTATTACTCTTCGGCTTGAGCTATCTCTATTACTGGCCCTTCTACGCCTCGTACCAGCAACTTTACGTCAATGGCTTCGGTCTCGTCGCCCACAGTACCAGCATCGGCGATTATCTGCACGTTTTTGGCTTTTGGCTCTTCCTGGTGGTGAGCTTTCTGCTATTAGAACTCTATCGTTGCTGGCAACTGGCTGCTGAAGCGCGTCCATCCTCCACGTTGCTAGCTCGTCTTTGGCGTGGCCCGGCTTGGTTGCGGGTGAGCTTGTATCTGTTCGTTTGTGCTCTCGTGCTGACTGGTCTAGGTTGGTTGGGTATTAGAGCGTTATTGGGTGTCCTGTTGGCGCTTGGGCTATTACTCTTTCTGATGCGCGGCGTTTTCTCGGCGCGTTCGCGGGATGAACGCCACTGGAATGCATCTACACGTTATACGTATCTACTCATGCTGATCGGGCTGGGCATTGGCCTGGGCATCGAACTGATCTACATTCGCGATTTTCTGGATGGCGGCGATTATGCGCGTATGAACACCTTTTTCAAGTTTTCCATGCAAGTGTGGTTATGTCTAGCTATTGGGGGCACACTTGCTATTGGGCAGATTTGGAGTAGCTTACGCGGCTTGATCAAGTACAGCTGGTTGCTGCTGCTATTGCTCTTGCTGATTGGCGGCTTGACATTTCTCGTTGGTGGCACGTATGCGCGTGTGCAGGATCATCAAAGCTGGCTAGATTATCAGCGTCCAGTCCACAGCGCCAACTATCTCCCGACGCTGGATGGTTTTGCCTTTGCCCACGCCTGGTATCCTGGTGACGCTCAGGCTATTGACTGGCTGAACGCGCATATTTCCGGCTCTCCGGTGATCCTGGAGGCTGCTACGCCCTATGACTTCACCTGGTTTGGTCGCGTCTCCGTCTACACCGGCTTGCCCGATGTCGTTGGCTGGACCGGCCACGAGGGCGAGCAGCGTTACCAGGATCAGCCCGTCAACCGCCAGACCGATGTCAGCCTGATCTACAGCATGGTCGATCCCACCCTGGCGACAGAACTGCTGCACCATTATCATGTGCGCTACATCTATGTCGGTGATCTCGAACGTGCGGCCTTCGCACCCCAATCCAGTGCGGGCCTCGCTAAGTTTGATCGTATGGTGCAAGAAGGGTTGTTGCGCGTGGTGTATCAGCGGGACGGTGTGACGATTTATGAGGTGTTGTAGGCAAAAATTGCTCAATAAAGTCTAGCTTTTTCGCCAAAAGCATGATAAACTTCTGCCATAACATACATTCATGGAGGTACCCACATGTCAGTTTTCCTCCGCTATTTGCAAAAATAGCTAAGGCTGAGTTTTTCTGGTTTCAATTACAGAGATTTCTGAGCAAGAACACAGTGCATTCACTGGTTTGCTTTGTGTTGCCCTGAGCACTGTTTCTCTTGTGAGCTACGGTTTAAGACACATTTAGCCGTAGTCTTTTCCACTTGCGTTTTGCATCTCCAGATAGCATCTCAGCCTCCCCGTGTGTTTTTCTTCCCGTATACTACCCTGCCTTGGACATGCCGCCGTGTGGCGCAAGAAAGAATACCTCTATGCGTGCGCAACTCAAACGCTATTGGAGCTTACTGGTCAGATACCTCAAGCCCCAATGGATACACGTTGTTTTACTGGCTGTGCTGATCCTGGTCAGTATTGGCCTGCAACTGCTCAACCCGCAAGTGCTTCGCTCCTTTGTTGATACCACCCAGACGGGTGGCCCTGAGCAAACGTTGTTGTTCGCGGCTCTGCTGTTCATTGGAATTGCCCTGGTCCAGCGTAGCATCGCTTTTTGCTCAACCTATGTGGCTGAAAATGTGGGTTGGACTGCGACCAACGGCCTGCGTGCTGATCTGGCCTTGCACTGTCTCTTGCTCGATATGTCGTTTCACAAGAAGTACACGCCGGGCGAATTGATCGAGCGTATTG
>JBDTBU010000117.1:0-3616 GCA_039923935.1 Ktedonobacteraceae bacterium
GAGGATTCGATGACAGAGACAAACACGCAAGCACTATCGGTTGAAGACGATGGGTATCCCACGCGGCCAACAGCGAAGCAGAAGGCACGCAAAACGTTTGTGCGCACGAGCAGGGGGCTACTGGGCAAAACGATCTACGCGGCGCTGAGCGTCTGGGGTGGCCTGCTCACGTTGGGGCGCGTAGGCAAACGCTATCCACCATTGCGGCCTGCAACCTTCCAGCCTCGGCGCATTCTGGTCATCCGTCTGGACCTGATCGGTGATCTCGTGCTCTCAATGGTTGCTGTACGCGTCCTCAAGCGTGCTTATCTTGACGCGGAGATTGACTTGATCTCGGTGCCAGCGAGTGCGAAGGTCATCGAGGGTGATCCTGATGTGGCACAGCTTATCGGCTACGATCCAAATATCTGGCGGCGTCCCAAAGCTTTGCTGAGCAGAAAAAATTGGCGCGAGTTGCGTGCACTGCTCACAACGCTCCATGAGCGTGAGTACGATCTCGCCATCAGCTTGTTTGGCCCATGGGCTGGCGTGCTAGCTGTCTTGAGTGGAGCAAAGAGACGGGTGGGTTTTGGCCGCGAGAGCTTCCCTGGCCTGATGACTGACAATGTACCGGGCCAGCATTGGCAGTTGGGCGAGCAGAAGCACGAGGTTGATTACTGCCTGGAACTGGCTCAGGCGGCAGGTGCGACGGTCAACGCACAAGATCGCTATCCCCATCTGCATATCTCACAGGGTGTCATGCACGAGGTTGAGCAACTGCTAGTCGCGCAAGGCGTGCAGCCAAACCGTCCGCTCATCGCCTGCCATGTGAGCGCCAACAATGGGCAATCCAAACGCTGGCCGGTTCCTTACTGGGCCACGCTGCTGGACCGACTGATCCGTGAGGCAAACGCGCATGTAGTTCTGACTGGCGCACCCAACGATCTGGCGCTGATTGAGAAGATCACCCAACGTATGCGCGAGCAGCCGCTCAACTTGGCGGGCAAGACCAGCCTGACCCAATTGGCGGCGCTACTCAAGCGGGCCGATCTGCTGATTAGTGGGGATAGCGGGCCGATGCATATGGCCGCAGCCGTAGAGACACCTGTGATCGCCATCCACGGCCCCACTAATCCCGCGCTTTCGGGACCAGTCAGCCCACACGCGACGATCCTACGCAGCGACATCTGGTGTAGTCCTTGTTACGCGGCGAAGGAGACGGCGGATTGTCGCTTCTTCACCACCCAGTGCATGAAAAACATCCTGCCCGCGCAGGTTTTTGCTGTCGCGCAAGAGAAACTCGCGGAAAAATTTGAGCAAGGTGAGCGAGTGTAAGCATGTCAAAATACACACCCATACAGTTACCACCTAACGCGCACATTCTCGTCGTCAAGCTGGCCGCAATTGGCGATCTGTTACTGGCTACACCCGCTCTGCGTGCTCTACGCGAGAGCTACCCACAGGCCCAGATTGATCTACTAGTCACACCCTCTTCGGCTGGTATCCTGGACGATTGGGAGGTGATTAACCGCGTGATCGTGCTGGATAAATACCTCTTCGATCAACCTAAACAGTTTTTAACGCACCCGACCAACCTGCTCAAATTACGCCCATTGCTGCACGATCTACGCGACGGCCACTACGACGCGGTGCTGCTGATGCACCATTTGACGCTGTTCTTTGGTAGACGCAAACACCAAGCGTTGATGCTAGCCACTGGCGCGAAGTACCGAGTTGGGCTGGATAACGGGCATGGCTGGTTTCTCAACGTGAAGGTCAAGGATGAGGGCTTTGGCTTTATGCACGAGGCTGAGTACAATCTGGCTGTGGCTGAGGCCGTGGGCGGCACAACAGACCACACAGAACTGACCATGCCAATCAGCGAGGCTCAGCGTCAGGAGGCGCGGCAGTTGGTCTTCGGCACAACACTAGTGCCATCGCAGAAGAGTAGCGAGGCGAGTTCTGAGCAGGCGGCGCGACCAATCATCGCCATGCATCCCGGTAGCGGCGGCTACAGCACAGCGCGACGTTGGTCCCCAGAACGTTTCGCACAGTTAGCCGATACGCTCTATCACGATGTTGGCGGCCAATTGCTACTCGTCGGCGGTCCCGAAGAGGCTGAGTTGCACCAGCACGTCATGGGTATGTTGCGTTCGGACGTACCAGTACGTAGCTTGGCTGGCAAGGGCAAGATCCAGGTGACTGCTGCTGTATTGGAACTGGCTGATCTGTTTATCGGCAACGATGCCGGACCCATGCACCTGGCAGCAGCCGTGGGTACACCAACGGTAGCGATCTTCGGCCTCTCCAATTCGGATGCCTGGGGACCATACACCGGCCACCGACCTGACCGCAAGGCTATCGTCGTCAAACAAGACCTGCCCTGTATGCCCTGCTTCTATCGCGGCCACGAACTAGGCCAACCAGAGGGCTGCGCCACACGCGATTGCCTAGCTACGCTGGGCGTTGAGCCTGTGGCAGTCGCAGCACGTCGATTGTTGCGGGAGACGGGAAAAGTGCACCTGTGATTATTGATAAAGGGAGAGGTAAAATAAGATGTTTTCTGAACAAGAGCTAGCATATCTGCGTACGCAAAAGCTGCTGCGTGTAGCCACCGTCACATCGGATGGACAGCCAGATGTGGACGCTGTAGGCTTCGAGTTTGATGGGCAGTATTTTTACATCGGCGGCCTAGCCCTGCAAACATCGCGCAAATACAAGAATGTCGCAGCAGGCAATCCAAAAGTCTCGCTGATTATCGACGACCAGGAGACGCCCGCGCCACGCGGCATCAAGCTGCATGGTGTCGCCCAAATCGTTCAAAGGACTGGCAGACTTGGCCTAACGGATTATCTAGCGGTTCGCCCAACAGTCTCCTGGCATTGGGGCATCGATGGGCCGCCAGTCTTCAAAAACGCAACCTTCGTCGCGCCAAAGATCATCTGGCCGCCTGTGGATGAGGCGTAAAAAGCAGCACTAATAACCATGAGGTGGATATGGTATACTAGTTTCCAGGCCGCCAAGTAGTTTTTGGGTCGAGAAAGAGGAATTGACCATGGCTCAGCGTAGATTTGACAATACAGAGGACTCTCGTTCTGGTGTACCTGATGAACAAAAACAATTTTGCACAGATTATCAATGATCCCGATGCCCCGCTGACGGGCATTCCCACAAGCAAGGGTGACTTCGAGCGGTTGATCAGTGATGAAACCGATTTTCGCTATGAATTGATCGACGGTCTACTCTATAACATGACCGGCTCCAGTCCAGCACATAGCGATATTGCCGGACAAATTGAATTTCTATTGAAATTGCAACTTGGACGCCGTGGCCCTTGTCGCACTCACCACGAGCAATATGTAGCTATTCCTGGTAGTACGCCTCTGTGTCCAGATGTTGTGCTCACCTGCGATCCAGGTGATTGGGATAAAGACAAGCGGAGCAAGCCTTTTCGCATCCAATCCCCACGGCTTGTTGTTGAAGTCCTCTCTCCCAGCACAGAGAGACGTGACCGGAAGTACAAATTTACCTCTTACCAGGCCTGCCCAACGCTAGAGGTGTATATGCTCGCCAGCCAGTATGAGCCACACATCGAAGTCTATTGCCTCGCTAACGACTGGCAAGAGGAAGTGTTCAC
>JBDTBU010000118.1:0-10051 GCA_039923935.1 Ktedonobacteraceae bacterium
CAACGCTGACCGCTGCAATCACCAAAGTGATGGCAACGCTCTCAAAAGACAACAAGTACATGGCGTTCGACCAGATCGACAAAGCGCCAGAAGAGCGCGAGCGCGGTATCACTATCGCGATTGCCCACGTGGAGTATGAGACGGAAAAGCGCCACTACGCCCATGTGGACTGCCCTGGTCACGCGGACTATATCAAGAACATGATTACCGGCGCGGCCCAGATGGACGGCGCGATCCTGGTGGTGAGCGCTCCTGACGGCCCCATGCCCCAGACCCGCGAGCACATTTTGCTGGCGCAGCAGGTGGAAGTCCCGTCAATGGTGGTCTTCCTGAACAAAGTGGACATGATGGACGACGAGGAGTTGCTGGAACTGGTCGAGATGGAAGTGCGCGAACTGCTCACCAAGTACAAGTTCCCAGGCGACGACCTGCCGATCATTCGTGGCTCGGCCCTCAAGGCGCTGGAGAGCAAGGGCGACCTGTCGCGCAACGATCCGAATGCTAAATGCATCTGGGATTTGATGGACCAGGTGGACAGCTACATCCCATCCCCTGAGCGTGCTGTTGACAAGCCGTTCCTGATGCCTATTGAAGATGTCTTTGGCATTAAGGGTCGCGGCACCGTGGGCACTGGCCGTATCGAGCGTGGTGTGGTCAAGACCGGCGAGTCGGTGGAGATCGTGGGCATGACCGAAGGTGCTCCCCGCTCGGTAGTCGTGACGGGTGTTGAGATGTTCCAGAAGACGCTGGACACGGGCATGGCGGGCGACAACGTTGGTCTGCTGCTGCGTGGTATTGAGCGTACGGACTTGGCACGCGGTCAGGTCTTGGCCAAGCCGGGTTCGATCAAGCCGCACAAGAACTTCAAGGCACAGGTGTATGTGCTCTCGAAGGAAGAGGGTGGCCGTCACACGCCATTCTTTAGCGGCTATCAGCCGCAGTTCTATGTGCGTACTACGGACGTGACCGGCGCGATCAAGTTGCCCGATGGTGTGGAGATGGTCATGCCCGGTGACAACATCGAGATGACCGTGGAACTGGGACAGCCGGTGGCTATGGAAGAAGGCGTGAAATTCGCTATTCGTGAAGGTGGCCGTACCGTTGGTGCTGGCATCTGCACCAAGATCGAAAAGTAAGAAAATCGTTTTAGTGATGGTGGGAGAAAATTGGCTGCGCTCATTTTCTCCCACCATCACTGAACGAAAAAAACTCTCGTCCATACTGGCCGCGACAGTTATTTGTTGAACTGCGTTTAATGGGAGAGAGAGGGTGTGATTCTGGCACAACCGTATAGGGCTTTTGGTAATGAAGAGTAGTAGCCCCTTGTGAGGAATCAGGAAAACCTATATAATGCGTTGTGCAATCAATCGATTACATCCCTGAAAGAAGGAGAAGAAAATGGCCGGTAAAGGTAAAGAGAATCGAATCGTCGCAACCTTGGCTTGTACTGAGTGCAAACAGCGCAACTATTCGACCTCGAAAAACAAAAAGAACAACCCGGAACGTCTCGAATTGAGAAAGTTCTGCCGCACTTGTCGCGTACCTACATCTCATCGTGAAACCAAGTAATAGGGTAGCTCCTTTCTGATTGAACACCAGAAACGCGCTCTAGCGTTTGTTCAATCAGCATAAAAAGGGTAGCGGTCACTACTCTCATGAAACTGATCGAGAAAGGTTGAACGTGGCAAATAAAATGTCCGAGAAAAAGAAAAGCGCCAACCAGAGCAGCGAGATGGAAGAACCAAAAGCGCGTGCCAGCGAGAGAAATGCGAAAGCATCCGCTCGCGACGAGCGCCAAAGCAGACCTGTGCGGCGTGACACTAAAGCCGCGTCCGTATCTGCGAAGAAGTCGGATGGGTTCACCAACAGACCAGCGGTGCGTTTTGTGCGCGAGGCGTATCGCGAGTTGCGTTACAAAGTCACTTGGCCAACAGCTTTAGAAGCTCGGAATATGACCATCGCGGTGATTATACTTTCTCTGGTTGTGGGTTTGATCCTAGGCTTGGTAGACGCAGGACTTTTCCAACTCTTCAAACTGATTACGGGCAAATAGTCTTGCAACCCAGGGAATGAATGAGGGGAAATGCTGTGGTTACTGAACATACCGATGAATCTGATCTGCCAGAGTCGCATCAAAGCGATGGGACAGGCGACCCTGTCTGGTACGCGATCCATACCTATTCGGGCTATGAGAATAAGGTCAAGACCCATCTGGAAGCGCGTATCGCCTCGATGGATATGCGCAACAAGATTTTTCGAATTCTTGTGCCAATGGAAGAAGAAGTCGAGATTAAACAGGGCCAGCGGCGCACGGTGCAGCGCAAAGTCTTCCCTGGCTATGTGTTGGTCGAGATGGTCATGAGCGACGAGGCTTGGTATGTTGTACGTAACACACCAGGTGTCACAAGCTTTGTTGGTTCTGGCACAAAGCCGGTGCCGCTGCATGAAGATGAGATGCGTTCCATTCTAAAGCAGGCTACCAAAGAGACAGAGAAGCCCAAAGCCAAGATCAATTTCTCTAAAGGTCAGAGTATACGTGTGGTTGACGGACCGTTCACCGAGTTTATCGGCACGGTCAGCGATATTAATATGGATAAGAACAAGGTGACCGTCCTTGTCTCTTTCTTTGGTCGGGAAACGCCCGTCGTCCTGGATTTCCTCCAGGTTGAAAAAATTTGAGGAATAGTGAGATAGCATGGCAAAGCGTGTTAAAGCTGTAGTGAAGCTACAGATCCCAGCAGGAAAAGCGAACCCAGCACCGCCAATTGGTACTGCGCTTGGTCCCCAGGGCGTCAATATTATGGCGTTCTGTAAGGAATACAACGAGCGTACCGCTAACCAGGTGGGTATGGTTATTCCTGCCGAAATTACGATTTACGAGGATCGTTCGTTTACATTTGTGACGAAGACCCCGCCAGTGCCGGACTTGCTGAAAAAAGCTGCTAGCGTGGCTAAAGGCTCAGCAACGACCAACAAAACCAAAGTTGGCGCTATTGACCGCACCAAGTTGCGCGAGATTGCCGAACTGAAAATGAAAGACCTCAACGCGATCACAATTGAAGGCGCTGAGAGCATGGTCATAGGCACGGCTCGCAGCATGGGTATTACGATCAACGATTAATTTTCCGCCCGAAAGTCACTGCGGTAACATTGCCACAAGGAGGGCATCAAGAAATAATGGCAAAACACGGAAAGAAATATCTAGAGGCGCAGAAGCTTGTCGAACCTGATAAGTTGTATCTGCCCCAAGAAGCAGTCTCACTCCTCAAGAAGATGAACTATGTTAAGTTCGATGCGACGCTTGAGGTCCATATGAAACTAGGGGTTGACCCTCGTCATGCCGACCAGATGGTGCGCGGTGTTGCGATGCTGCCTGCTGGTACTGGTAAAGAGGTGAAGGTACTGGTGTTCGCTCAGGGCGAAAAAGCCAACGAGGCGACGGCAGCCGGTGCGGACTTCGTGGGATTGGACGATTTGATCAAGCAGATCGAGGCTGACTGGCTCGGTTTTGATGTGGCTATTGCCACTCCCGATGTCATGGGCAAGGTCGGACGCCTGGGTAAAAAGCTCGGCCCTCGCGGCCTGATGCCCAGCCCGAAAGCTGGCACGATTACCTTCGATATCGCCAGGACTGTCCAGGATGTGAAGGCTGGTCGCGTCGAATTTAAAGTCGATAAAACCGCTCTCTTGCATATCCCTGCTGGCAAAATGTCCTTCAGTGAGGAGTCTTTGATGGCAAACCTCACATCGGTGATGGACGCGGTGTCCCGCGCCAAGCCGTCCGGTGCCAAGGGCACATATGTGAAGAGCGTGGTTGTCTCTTCCACCATGTCGCCGAGCATCCATCTGGATGTCTCAGAAGCCATGGCCCTGAAGCCGTAACGCAACATACACATAACACACTCTTTTGCTCCTGGCTTTTGCTGGGAAACCGAAGATAGCAAGTATGCCAACTGGCATGTAAATGGCCCTCGCTTGCGAGTGCTGGCTTGCCGAGGTCAGATGTCACTTTTTATCGTCTAACTCAGGTATTGTGCCGGAGGGAAATCTCTCCTGGCCCGTGCCTGCCTGCAACGATACACAGCAACAGATGAACTCGCATGGTCTTCGGTGAGATACCGGAGACCATGTTTTTTATGTTCTGTTGTATGTGTGTCTTGCGCAATAGGAAAGACGTATATACAACAGAAGTACCAACTTCCTCAGAAAGGAGGAGAAGCGAGATGCCTACACAGGCCAAATCAGAAAAAATCACTGAATTGACCGACAAACTCAACCGTTCGAGTGTCACTATTTTGGTGCAGACGCAGGGTTTGAAGGTCAAGGATATGAACGACCTGCGTGCTAAGATGCGTGCGGCCAAGGTAGAGTTCCAGATCGCCAAGAATACGCTCCTACGCATTGCCTCGGAGCGAAATGAGATGTCAGAACTGGACACTAGCATCTTCAATGGTCAGACCGCCGTAGCGTTCGGCTATGATGACGAGGTTGCTGCGGCCAAAGCCGTCAACGACTACATCACGACCTCGAAGATCGTCGTGCTGAAGTCCGGCATTCTGGGAGGCCGCGCCCTTACGGCCAAACAGGTGGAGAGCCTGGCCAAATTGCCTGGTGGCAAAAAGCAAGTCAAGGCTCAGGTCGTGGGAACTATCCAGGGACCAGCCGCTAGCCTTGTTGGATTGTTTAACGCGCCTTTGCGCGATCTGTGTTACGTACTTCAAGCGCATGCCGAACAGTTGCAGAGCGCTGAATAAAAAATTAGGAGGAAAAAATCCATGTCCGTTGAAACCATCATTTCTGATATCGAAAAATTAAATGTCCTTGAGTTGGTTGATCTTTCCAAGACCTTGCAGGAAAAATGGGGCGTAAGTGCCGCTCCTGTCGCCTCATCTGGCCCTGCCGTCGCCGCCGAGGCCGCCCCGGTTGCTGTGGTTGAAGAGCAGACCGAGTTCGACGCCATTCTCACTGAGATTGGTTCTGAGAAGATCAAGGTCATCAAAGTTGTGCGTGAGCTGACCGGCCTGGGCCTGAAAGAGGCCAAAGAGGTTGTGGATAGCGCACCCAAAGCAGTCAAAGAAGCTGTCTCTAAAGAAGAGGCTGAGAAAATTGCTGCGGCTCTGGCCGAAGTTGGCGCCAAAGTTACTATTAAGTAGCAATGCATCCATACTCGGAAACTGCGAATCGCTTATAGCGGCAGCATAGTTTGTGTTTGGTAATGGGTTGTGTAGGCTACGCCCACACAACCCATTACCAAACACAAACCTAGCGAAGCGCCGCAGGTGCTGAGGCTTTGACAAGAGTAACCAACCAAAAGAGTGAGGGCTTGTATTCGCGAAGCGGTTGAACTATAATGCGAATGTAGCATTTCCCTTGCTCATCTTGGCATAACAGGAGGTGTAGAAGACCGTGCCTTTTACTGTAGAAGACAAAGCGGTAGTCATTGCGAACTCCCGCGTACATGAGACTGATACCGGCTCGCCTGAAGTTCAGGTTTCCATCTTAACGAGTCGGATCAATCAGCTTACCGAGCATCTCAAAGTGCATAAACATGACTTGCACACCAAGCGAGGACTGAGACTGATGGTAGGTCAGCGCCGTCGGCTCCTGGCTTATTTGAGCAAAAAAAGCCCGGCCCGTTATCGTGCGCTGATCGCGAATCTTGGCTTGCGTCATTAATCTAGGTTAGGAACCCCAGAGCTAAAGCGAGGGGTGTCCACTCACGCAAACGCTGATGGTTGTGTTGGGTGCGGTCGGCGCACAATTTTGGCCTGCGCCGCATTTCGGGCCGACCGCAGCTCCATTTTCTCCCACCGTGGCAAACCCATTTGCTGTGTTGAAGAGATAGCGACAATTTTACCGGATTATTCCCCGCATACTCGTTGAGAAGAGTCCACGAGTACACCACACCTGAAACCGCAGGATACAAAAGTGTGAACAAGCGACACATTGAGTAGAGTAGCATAAAAGAAGCAGAACTGAAAACGAGACATATCTATCCAGGAATGAACCAGGACGGGTTAAAAGTAACTGGATAGCGAGCAGGGGAAGCTAGTTATTACAAGAAGAAAAGTCCCCTTGAAACAAAAGCTGGAAGAGCAGCCTGTTTAGAGAGAGGCCAGAGAAAAGGCCGTAGGGGATATCTAGTAGTCGGAGGAAGTATGATTCACCGTCAAGAAGCTGTTATTGGTGGCCGCGTAATGAGTATTGAAACGGGCCGCGTAGCAGAGCAAGCAAATGGTTCCGTGTTGGTACGCTATGGGGATACCGTGATCCTGGCCACCGCAGTGGGCAACACTACGCCACGCGAAGGCATTGATTTTTTTCCGTTAACCGTGGATGTAGAAGAACGTATGTATGCCGCCGGTAAAATTCCAGGCGGGTTTATTAAACGTGAAGGCCGGGCCACTGAGCATGCAATTCTGGCTTGTCGCCTCACTGATCGCCCCCTGCGCCCTCTCTTCCCCAAAGGGTACCGCAACGATGTACAGATCGTGATAACGGTCCTTTCAACCGATCAGGAAAATGATTCCGATGTGCTGGGCATCATTGGTGCTTCCGCTGCCTTGAGCCTCTCCAATATTCCTTTCTCTGGACCCGTTGGTGCTGTACGTGTTGGTTATATCGATGGTCAGTTGGTGATCAACCCTGTGGAATCGCAGTTGGCGGAATCGAAGCTCGACTTGGTGATTGCAGGTACCTCGGATGCGGTGATGATGGTTGAGGCTGGCGCAAAAGAACTGCCAGAAAATGTGATGCTGGAGGCGGTACGCTTCGGCCAAGAGGCTCTCCAAGACATTATTAAGATGCAGGAGAAGCTGGTACTGGCCTTGAATGTGGTGAAACGTGCCTTCACGCCAGCCGCAGTGGACGAAGAAATGAAGGCCAAAGTCAAGGCGTTTGTGCTGCCGCGCTTTGAGGCTGCTGTGCATAGCTTCGACAAGGCGAGTCGTGCGGCTGCCCTGAGCGTAGTACAAGAAGAACTGATCAACACGCTGAGCGAACAGTATCCTGATCGTTTGAAGGAGATTGTTTCCTTCTACGAGAAAGAACTCAAATCCTACGTGCGCAATAGTATCCTGGACAACGGGGTGCGCGTTGATGGACGCGATCTGAAGACGATTCGCCCGGTTACATGTGAAGTGGGCCTACTGCCACGCACACACGGTTCGGCCATTTTTACCCGTGGTCAGACGCAGGTGTTGAGCGTGATTACGCTTGGCTCACCCGGCGATGCGCAGATCCTGGACGGTCTAGGTGTCGCTGAGAGCAAACGCTTTTTGCATCACTACAATTTCCCGCCGTTCTCCACTGGCGAGAGCAAGCCAATGCGCGGTCCTGGTCGGCGCGAGATTGGGCATGGTGCCTTGGCTGAGCGTGCGATTTCCGCAGTGCTTCCTACAAAAGATGAGTTCCCTTATACGATCCGTGCGGTTTCGGATATTCTCTCTTCAAACGGCTCGTCCTCAATGGGTTCGGTCTGCGGCACCACACTGTCACTGATGGACGCTGGTGTGCCGATCCACGCGCCAGTAGCTGGTGTGGCGATGGGCCTGATTACTGGCGAAGGCGAACGGGCTGGCAAATGGGCTGTGCTCTCGGATATCCAAGGTATCGAGGATGCACTCGGCGATATGGACTTTAAGGTCGCTGGTACTGCCGATGGCGTGACTGCCTTGCAGATGGATATCAAGGTCAAGGGCATCACCTATGAGATTATGGCCAAGGCGATGGAACAGGCGCGTGAAGGCCGTATGTTTATCATGGAGAAGATGCTCGATACTATCGATGCCCCACGTGAGGCACTGTCGGGGTACGCGCCGCGTATCCAGACGGTGAAGATCAACCCAGATAAGATTGGCGCGGTCATTGGCCCAGGCGGCAAGACGATCCGTAAGATCCAGGAGGAGAGCGGAGCGAAGCTTGACATCGAGGACGATGGCTCAGTGCACATCTCTGCAACCTCTGGCGAGGCGATGCAGATTGCTATTGACGCGGTACGTGCTTTGACTGAAGAGGTTGAGGTTGGCCGCATCTACACCGGCACGGTACGTCGCTTGGTGGACTTCGGCTGCTTTGTCGAGATTCTGCCTGGTAAAGAGGGTCTGGTACGCACTTCGCAACTGGCTGATTATCAGGTCATGCGCCCAGAGGATGTGGTCTCTCTCGGTGATGAGATTACGGTGATGGTCATCGAAGTGGACCCACAGGGACGTGTCAATCTCTCACGCCGCGCTGCCTTGAGCGGTGAGATGCCGAGCGCCGCAGAGTTGGCAAGTGAGCGCGGTGGTCCGCGTGGCGGCATGGGCGGTGGACGCCCCGGCGGTGGCTACGGTGATCGTGGCCCACGTCCCCGCGAAGGCTCAATGCCCGGACCTAGCCGTGGCCCTGGTGGCTATGGTGATCGCCCAAGTGGTCCTAGTGGTGGTGGTTACGGTGATCGCGGCCCGCGCCCAAGTGGTCCTGGTGGTGGTGGTTATGGTGATCGCGGTGGCAGTGGCGGTGGTTATGGTGATCGCCCAAGTGGTCCTGGTGGTGGTGGCTTTGGCGGTGGCCAACGTCGTCCTATGGGTCCGAGCGGCCCCCCGAATCGTAGCCCTGAAGGCCCCGAAGGTCCTGGTGGTCCTCGGCGCGATAGTGGTTTCGGGCGTCCGCCTGATCGCCGCTGGTAATAACCGCTGACCCGCTGCATTTTCTAGCGTGACCGTTTTGGCGGTCTAAACGGAAATACGACATATAGGGGCATCCTTCTTTGGATGCCCCTCCCTGGTTCAAACTGGTTCTGCGCCCAATATAGTGTCTTGTCCATTTTTTCTGTATCTCAACGTATGAAGGTATCTTGTCCAGAGATACCAACTTGGAGAACAAAAATTATGTCGTCCGAGGAGATCCTAAAGGAGATCGCACGCGAGGTCTCCGTCTGTGAAAAGTGCCGTCTTTGTCAGGGACGCAACAAAGCAGTACCTGGCGAGGGCAGTTCCCAGGCCAAAATTCTGTTTATCGGCGAGGGGCCTGGCTTCAACGAAGACCAGCAAGGCCGTCCCTTTGTTGGCAAAGCTGGTGGGTTGCTGGAAGAGGCGCTGGCGAGTATCAATCTGCAACGCTCTGATGTTTTTATTGCCAATGTCGTCAAATGTCGTCCTCCTGAGAACCGCGATCCCAACGCTGACGAGATCGCCGCTTGCAACACCTATCTTGACCGCCAGATTGAGGCGCTGAACCCCCAAACTATCGTCACGCTGGGACGTTTCTCGATGGCCAAGTTTTTTAAGAAGGGCGAGAAGATCAGCATGATTCATGGTCGTGCACGCCGCGAGGGTGAACGTATTTATATCGCCATGTTCCATCCAGCAGCAGCCCTACGCGATGTGCGCACGATGGAGATGTTCCGCTCCGATTTCAAGAAAATCCCCATGATTATCGCCGAAGGCGAGCGCCGGGCCAGAGAAGGCAAGCTCGCGCCAGTTGTGGTCAAACCCAAAGAAGAACCACCTGAGCAGTTGTCTTTGTTTTAAGTAGTGAGTATTTTGGTAGAAAAGATGTTTCACATCTTTTCTACCAAAATACTCACTACTTAAAACATTTACTCGCCAGCAGTCGCGCCGATCACAAACGCGTCTGCATCGCTGATTTTGCCACGCCAGTAGGGCACTTTGACCTTGTGACCGCCGCTGATAATGGTCACATCGCGCATGTGCACGACGCGAAACACGACGGGCAGCCCTTCAACGCCGATCTCTGGCTGATCGATGGGTGGCACGAGGGCCGCGTAATATTCCTTTATCGCGTCGGCGGTGCCTGGCTCGTTCTCACGATAGAGTTCCTCGTTGAGTTCGATATAAAACTGCGCGTAACGCAAGGTGCTGACCACCATGCCGAAGACGAGCAAGCCGCTCATTTGCAGCATCATCTCGATTTCCAGATCCTGCTTCTCGACCAGATTGACCCACATTTGCAATGCGAAATCCTGCTCGCCATACTCTTTCAACCAAAGATTGCGCCGCTCTACACGCGTGATCGGACGAAACGGCGTCTCCTCGCCCGGTCTGGCTGT
>JBDTBU010000119.1:0-3312 GCA_039923935.1 Ktedonobacteraceae bacterium
AAACTGTTATTCGTGCTATAGACCGCAAGCCAGTGCGGGTGTTACGATCTACTATGGATTCCATACCCTTTCAGAAATCTCATCAATTTACGTCCTCAGAGCTTATGAAGTCCCTTACGCGAGGAAAAATTATTCAGGCATCGACAATGAAAGATCGATGGCCTGAAGCTCTCGAAGGACGGATTCCAGAAAGAATATATAAAGCACGAAAAACGCTTGGTTTAGACATTCGTGAGCATAGAGATATCAAAGCTGCCTTAAAATTCTGGTCTTCATGGCTTTCTCTTATTGCAGAGAGATTAGCTACAACGCGATTAGATGATAGAGAACAATCTATACAAAAGCGAAAATGGGCTTTACGTTGTCGTCTCATGTCTAGAAAACTCAATACACTTTTAAAGCTCTCTCTGTTCAATGAAGTTCAGGATTCCAGACAACCTGTCTATTCAACGCAAATCTACCAACGTATGCCCCTATATGGCCAGTTCTTGACCATCTACAACAATTTTCAGCAAGGGATTGCAAACATTGTAGGAGATTTTCTTCAAGTCCCATTGGCAAGGACTTACGATCTTTACGAAGTATGGACATTTCTTCGCCTTACTCACGCTGCTACAATTCTTTTTCCTGATACTGCTTTTAATCCAGATATTCTATTTGCAGCCAACGGGCGTACTATTACTGTTTCGCCTGGTGCAACCTGCTTTGATTTTGGAGGCCAATTACGGCTTTGTTTTCAGAGAACATACAAAGAATTTTGGGTTGAAGAAGATGGAAAAGGAACGTATAGCCGGTATATGCGACCAGATTTTGCCATAGAAGTATCCAACGAAGCAGCTACTAATGGTCCAAAAATTTTGATTATATTAGATGCCAAGTATCGGGTAGAGACTGGGTTGAATGAGGCTCTTTCTTCTATTCACATGTACAAAGATGCTCTGGTTCAAATGGAGGGAGATACATATGATAGCGTCAAAAAGATTGTTACGGGAGCTTATCTATTAACACCAGATCTGTACACTATAAATGCAGGTTGGAAAAATCTGAAAATGCCTGCCCGACTCTTTCATCCTGAGTACCGTAGCAATTTTCGTTTTGGAGCAGTTACCATGCAACCTGGAATAAAAGATGAAGAGGTCGTTTCTCTTCTACGCATGATTATAGCGGATTGTACTGGAGAAAATAAAAGCAAAACAGAATGATACAAAAATAGACGATGATTTTTAAGAAAAGCGGAGCAGATGTAGGTTGGGTCTGTATCCGCCTTGCTTTTATCCAGCGGTTCAATAAACTCTCGCACACAAACAGTAAATACTTTGTCAAGGCAGCAGCTTTCTGCTTTCTGCGCCCCTTCCCGACGTGAACTCGCATAAAAAAGTCTCTAAGAGGATGCGACAGTTTACACCACACGTCACATCCTCTTAACGTAATGCCTATGGTGTCAGGAAAAAGGAGGCCCATACTCATACTTTTTGTACTCCTAGAACTCCAACCTCAGCCACCCTTCTAACGTAGATACGATATATCGTATTTTTGTGCGAAAGGATCTCTTTAACTATGACCAGGAACGTTCCTCGTATCAATAGATTTTCACAAATGGTACGCTTCGTGCGTGTCACAAAGTTGCTCTTATGGACCCTCTGGGTGATCTATCGTGAGCGCACACGGGTCATTCGCGCCCGTGAACGTGGCAACTACGATGTGCAACCCAACGTTGAGGTGTTGGTGAAGGTGCTGGTGGCGTTTCGGCAAACGGCTATCAAGCTGGGTGTGCTGATGATTAAACTGGGCCAGTTTCTCAGTTCACGCGCCGATCTACTGCCCGAACAAGCTCTGGCTGCATTAGCCTCACTCCAAGATGAAGTACCGCCGGAACCCTTTAGTCATGTGGTTGCGGTGATCGAGACAGAACTAGGCCAGCCTGTGGACAAAATTTTCAGCGTGCTGGAGCGCAAAGCCACTGCCGCAGCCTCTCTGGGCCAAGTTCATAAAGCCACGCTTCTATCTAACGGCGTACAGGTTGCGGTCAAAGTGCAACGCCCAAATATCGATCAACTGGTACGTATGGATTTGAGTACGCTCAAATTTGTCATTTGGGTAATTAGCCGTTTTGTTGATACCAGCGAATTTATAGACTTGATGGGCGTCTATCGCGAATTCAAACGCACGGTCTATGAAGAAATCGACTATCTGACCGAGGCAAGTAACGCCAAAGCCTTCCGGGAGATGTTTCAGGATGACCCAACGATCCATATTCCGCGTATCTACGACGAATATACCTCACACCGCGTCCTTGTTCTGGAATGGATCGAGGGGATCAAAATCAACGATTATCCCGCCTTGGAAGCTGCTGGGATCAATCGTCTGGAAGTAGCTAACCGCACAGTGCAAGCCTATTTCCACCAGTTCTTCGAGGCCGCTTTCTTCCACGCAGATCCGCATCCTGGCAATATCTTTGTGCAACCCGGCACGCCTGAAGGGGGTCCAATTATTGCCTTCGTGGATTTCGGGATGGTTGGCACCCTGAACAAGAACATGAAAAAGTCTCTGAAGGATCTGTTTCTGAGCTTTGTACTGCGCGACTCACATGCACTGGTCGAGGCACTCTCACGCCTGGGCTTTATTGGTCAGGGCGCGAATGTACCAGCTCTGGAACGCGCGGTGGCTATTATGATGGAGCGTTACTACGGTATGACGCTGGGCGATGCCCGCGATATGGAGATACCCGATGTGATTGACGACGTGAGTAGCTTGATGTATGGCCAACCATTCCAGATCCCGGCGCAGTTTGCCTTCACTGGACGCGCCATTGGCACGCTGGTCGGTGTCGCTACCGGCCTAGCTCCATCCTTCAACTTTGTCGATGTCGCCACGCCCTACGCGAAAAAATTCCTGAACCTGGATGCGAACGGGATTGGCGACATGCTACGCAACCTACCCACCCAGGCACTAGAGACTGGCCGCCTCCTGCTTAAGTTGCCCAAAGCAGTCGAGCATCTCATCACCAAACTCGAAACTGGACAGATCGAAGTTCGCCTAGCTGGTGAGCCGTTTGCTAATAGACGTGGACGCCGGGGTCGCCGCAAGAACACCCAAGAGAATAGTACCAGCATGGGCAGTTTCTCCGGGGTGTTGCTCACAGCAGTGACCATGACTGGCGGCATTTTCCTACTCAATAATGCCCATCTCATCCTACCTGGCTGGTGCTTCCTGGGCTTGGCAGGACTGAGCGGCCTGCGCCTGGTCTTTAAACGTTAGCAATAGTACTAGTATAGGGGGTTGTGTCTGCGTGTGGATGCATCCACACGCAGA